>JANNRY010000189.1:0-2530 GCA_031401935.1 Betaproteobacteria bacterium
TGCCCCTTTAGGGAGTAGTACAGTGAGCCAAGAAAAAGTGACGCAGATTTTTCATACGAACATCTACGGAAACGTAGGTAACGTTTCAAACGCAGGAAACAATTTTTCCCAGCAAGCGGATATCTCCGTCCGACCGGGTGACTGGGAAGCACTTCGCGCGTTTCTTTCCTCACAAGGGGTACCAGAACACGGTATCGACGGGCTTCGTGAAGCCCTTGATCGTGTTCGCGAAACGCCTGCGAAAGATGAAGTTGAGCGCGAGCGAGTCAAGAGCACTTGGTCGGAAAAGATCAGGGATCAACTCTCAACCATCACTGGCGCCGTGGTTGCAGAAGGTGTCATTTCTGCAATCAAAATGGCGATAGAAGCGTATCTAGGATAGGCGTATCAATCAAAGTGATCGTGCTCGATATTTTCGCAGCACAAACAAGTAACAATCAGCGACAAACCACTAATATTTTCTGAAACCCTAGGGAACCTCTGATCAAGTCCACATAAAGCGCGAAATTGGCTCACTTCGTTTTTCGAGCTTCAAGTTACGTTAATTTTTTGTCCATTCGATGCGTTTTTCGAGGTAAAACACCGGGATTTCCCCGTCATTACCGCACTTCATATTGCTGCGGACGTACCTCTCCTGTTCTGTCGCATCAGGTGGTAGCGCGCCTTGTGTAAATTTGCCAATCCACAGGCAACAAAGAAGCGATGCGCATTCTTGGCCAAGCCGCGATAGCTGACCTTGGCAAACTTGAACAGCACCTTGATGGTCAGAAACGGATGCTCAACCGCCGCCCGTACACGCGACTTGGTCCGGTTCCGGGCTTTCTCCTCATCGCTCAGCGCGTGGTAGCGGCAGCCCTTCTTGTTGGTGAAGTCGAGCGCATTGGGTGCCTTGGCCTTGATCCGCTCTTTCTGGCCCGCATAGCCTGAATCCCCCCATACGCGGGTCTCATTGCCGTGCAGCAAATGCTCAACCACCTTGCCGTCGTACGCATGAGCAGGGGTGACAGCGGCTGAGTGGATCAAGCCGGTCTTGCTATCGACCCCGATATGGCCTTTCATGCCGAAGTACCATTCGTTGCCTTTCTTGGTTTGGTGCATCTCCGGGTCACGCGTCTTGTCTTCGTTCTTGGTCGATTTCGGGGCGGCAATGATGGTGGCATCCACAATGGTGCCGCTGTTGACCTTGAGCCCCTTGTCGGCCAGATAGGCATTGATTTCACCAAACAGTTGATCGCCGAGCCGGTGTTTCTCCAGCAGATGGCGAAACTTCAACACGGTCGTTTCGTCTGGTGCAGCGTCGCTTCCCAGGTCAATGCCGACAAAGGCACGCATGGCCAGCGAGTCGTAGAGCGCTTCTTCGACGGCGGGATCGGACAGGCCGAACCATTGCTGTAGCAAATACATCCGCAGCATGACTTCCAGCCCTTTGGGCGGGCGACCGTTGCCAGCTTTCGGGTAGTGAGGCTCAATCAGGGCCATCAGTCGCGCCCAGGGAACCACTTGTTCCATCTCGGCCAGAAACTGCGCTCGTCTCGTGACTTTGTGGTGTTTCTCGAATCCAGTCACCGCACCAAACGTTTGTTGCTTCATGGATCGTCTCACTCCATTTGTTTTGCTTCGATACCAAACGCGCAAAACCGCTAAACGGTAGACTTAATCAGAGATTCCCTAGCATTCACGAGCTTCACAGGCCGAAAGTGCCTGAAATACCTCACCAGTGCTACAAATTAAAAGGGCCGATATTTTGCGGGCAACAATTGCGCCTGACTACTTATAGTTTTTGGCCGAATGAGAAACGATGCCAAACGCGAAGTCAGCTTTCTTTGATTGCGTTCGACATGTCGTGAAGTTCGCCGATAGTTCATCCTTGCAAAGGCTAACAATGAAAATTTCCGTCACCATGTTGCCGCTTGTAATCGCCTCGATCATTTCCCTGTCGGCAACGGCACAACCGGTACCCACAAAGCCCGAGAAAGTCGGCCTCTCCTCCGAGCGGCTTGCGCGCGTGGATGCATTCCTAGCGCGGCTACAGGCTGAAGGCAAACTGGCGGGCGCTGTCACGCTGGTGGCGCGGCATGGGCAATTGGTGTCGCTGAAAGCACACGGGTTCGCCGATATCGAAAGCAAGCGCCCGATGCGCACTGACGACATTTTCAATATTCAATCGATGACCAAACCCATCGCAACAGTGATGGCGCTGATGCTGCTGGAAGAGGGGCGATTTCTGTTGAGCGATCCCATCGCGAAATTTTTGCCTGAGTTTCGCGATATGAAAGTCGCAGTGGTGAAGTCCGATGCGCCTGACGGCTACATCTTGGTGCCTGCCGAGCGCAACATCACAATCCACGATTTGCTCACGCATCGCGCTGGATTCACCGGCGTACCACCGAGCAATTCACCCGCTGAAATATTGCGCCGAAAGGCTCTTCAATCGCTACCGCAAAATGGCGATTTCACGCTTGAGGAGTACAGCAAACATCTGGCGGCCTCGCCACTGGACGCGCAGCCCGGTACAACGTTCAAATATGGC
>JANNRY010000190.1:0-2149 GCA_031401935.1 Betaproteobacteria bacterium
CGGTGCGATCGGGCTCAATGGTGTGATGAGGATACGCCTTATCGGGACGGAGACAAGCAGCGCCAACCTTAAGACATGGCGTGTGCGGTTGGGAGGGATCGGCGGAACAACCATTTTCGTGCTCTCCAGTATCACGACCGCTCCGAACTTTCGTGCCGATGTGGACATGTACAATCGCAATTCTCAGGCGGCGCAAATCACGTCCGGTCTTGTCACGCGTGTGACCGATCTGGTGTTCCAAACCCTCGCGCCTATCACGTCCACAGTCGACACGGCGGTGGCGCAGAATTTGGTCATAACAGCGACGCTGGCGTCGGCCGGCGAGACGATGACGCTTGATGTCTACAGCGTCGAGCTTGTCAGGTAAGGCTGCGTCAGTCACAGAACCATTGGTGATCCAAAATGCCTAGCAACTGCATTGTCGGTGCCACCCGCTGGGATGGCTGGTACTCTGGCGATGCCGGGTCCGTCACGGATGGCAACATGCTCCAGCTGAGCCTGCCAGCACATCGCGCGCGCGCGCCGCTGCACGCGACACTAACAAACAATCGCTTGCGGGTAGCCGGCGGCGATCCGGCGGTGCTGACAGCGATCAACGCCGAGTGCATCGCGGCCCAGGCAGGCGGACTCAAATACTGGCCATTCCTGATGTACGGCAGCGCTGCAACTACCTACAACGCGCCCGATTTAGACGAGCCCCGCAAGTTAATGGCTGGGTTGAAGGCTTATCGAGCCAGCCCCGAGAATACCCGCATCAAGTGGTGCATGATGCAGCAGGGTGATCTGATGGGCGGCATCTATGTTCCCTACGCTACCGTCGTCACGCAGATGACGGCGTGGATGCTTGAAAGCAATTACCAACGCGTACTGACAAATAGGCCGGTTCTATATATCTACGATATCGACACCGGCATTGCCAGCCGCTACAGCGGCAGCACTGCGAACTTCACGGTCATGCTCGACGCCCTGCGCGCTGCCGTTATTGCTGGCGGCGCTGGTGACCCATACGTCGTCGGCATGAATTCCACGACTGCGGCATGCATCGCTGTCGGCTGTGACGCAATCAGCAATTATATCGGACGAATCCCGGCGGGAGTGCCGGCCACATTCGCGTCACTCACTGCGGCGTCTTTGAGCTATTGGGCCGAGCTGGCGGCGACGGGGTTGGATGTGGTGCCGATCGTGATGACCGGATGGAATACGACACCGCGCATTGAGCGCCCTGGCGGCGGTGCGTCGTATCGGCCGCGCATAGGAACTCTGGCGCAAGTTGTACTCCCGACCAACGTGGAATTGGCGGCAGCATTTCAGGCGGCAGTCGATTATGTGGACGCCAACCCAAGTCTTTGTCCGGCGCGATTGATCAATTCGTATGCGTGGAATGAGCATTCCGAGGGCGGCTGGCTCAATCCGACCATCGGCGATCCAAGCGGCACGCGGCTGGCCGCCATCGCACCTGTGATCGCGTAGAAATTAATTAGGAAAAATCATGACTCTCGATAAAGAATTACATCGCAGCGTGCTGCTGGAACTCGTTGCAAAAACTAGCTGGCCGGGTACTTTTGGCAAAGAGCTGGGTCCACTGATCGAGGCGATCGAGACCGCGACGATCAAGGCATCTGCGGACCAATTTGAAAGCACCGCGCCTTGCGTCCGGCTCGCGGAAAGCGTGTCTGAAGGCGTCACCGCCCCATGATTGACGCGCAACCGGGTGCCGCCATTGTCATCGGCTACGAGTGGCGCCAGCGGATTGCCGTGCAGTCCGCCGTGCCGGTGTTCCCAGCCGGCGTCGTGCTGCTCAGCCACGTACGCGCAAAGACCAGCGACACCGCGATCCTGGCGACACTGACGATCGCCAATGGTGGCATCGTCGTTGTGTCCGAGACCGAGATCGATCTCGTGATTCCTGCGACGGCAACGGCACTCATGAAAGTCGGCAGCGTGGTGCTCGACATCGCCCGCACCGACCAGCCCAACCCGCAGTACCTGCAAATCTCGCTTGAGATCCCGGTGCGGCAGTCGGTCACCCGGTTATGAGCGTGCACCGATGACCCTCGCCGCAATTCTGGTTGCTCAGCCTGCACCGATCCGGGTAACGGCCACCGGTGTGGTGCCGGTCAAGGTGACGCTGACTCAACCCCTCGATCGC
>JANNRY010000191.1:0-1545 GCA_031401935.1 Betaproteobacteria bacterium
CACTTTGTTGGAGACGGCATTACCGGTGTTGTCCAGCGCAGCACCGGTGCGGATTGCAACAGATTCGCCGACGCCCGCGACCACGGCACCTGCCTGATCGACCTTTTGCTCGACTTTGTCTCCCGCCTTCGCAATGCTGGCGTTGGTCTTGTCGATAGCCTTGTCGAGTTTTTGCCCGACGGTTTGGCCGGAGTCGGTGTATTTGTCGCACCCTGCCGCGAGCAGCGTGATGCCGATGAGGGCAGCGGTAGCGATGGCACGTGATTGAAATGCGATTTTCATGATCGGCTCCTGTTGTTGATGCCTGCATTATTGGCGCTGCGTGCTGCTGCCGGCATGGAACATCCGCCGATTCCGTTGTAGGACGAAGCCGACATTGCACCTGCTCGGGAGCGTCCTGCCGCCGCAGCGGGCAACGCGGGTGCGATTCAAAATGATGTGGTGTTTGGCTCCTCCCTTTGTAAAGGGAGGATGGGAGGGATTTGCGGCGCCTAAAATTGGCATCGGCGCGCGCACAACGAGCCCACGCCCCCTCGCTTCGCGCTCCCCCTCAGTCCCCCTATTCCAAAGGGGGACGCAAACACGTTGGGTTACGGCTACGCCTAACCCAACCTACGCGGCTACGCACGGCGCAGCTGTGCAACACCACCCATAAAAAAAGCGGGCCACGAGGGCCCGCTCAAAGTGAAGCCTTGAATGGCCTCACAAGGGAGACGGTGTTGCAAATTACATTTTGTACGTTGCTTTCGCTTCTTTCACGCAGGCACTCTTGGTGTCGCCGGCAAAAGCGTCACACTTTTCGAGCGCAACTTTGTAGTTGGCGGTGCGCTTTTCGTCGGATGCGTCAGCACGCGCGTCGCTGATCTTGGTGCCGGCTTTGGCATCGGCCTGGGCGCGGACTTCGATTGCTTTGGCTTCCTTGATACAGACATCCTTGTCGTTGCCGGCTTTAACGCCGCACTTGGTTTTGGCTAAGTCATATTCGGCCGTCGCGACGCTTTTGCGACCATCGTAAATAGCTTTGGCGGTGTTCTTGTAATCGCCATCAGTTTTGGCAATCGAGTAGGTCTTTTCAACTTTAGCTTCAGCCAGGCAGACATCCTTGGCGTTGCCAGCCAGCACAGAGCAGGCCGCTTTGGCTGAGGTGTACGCCGTCTCGGCGCTTTTCACCGCGTTTTTGTGTTCTTCCTTGGTGATGGCGGCGTTCGCGGAAAGACCGATCGAGCAGAGTGCTGCCACGAGTAGTGCATTGAGGGGTTTCATGTTCATGAGATTTCCTTTGTTGATTGAAGTGCGTGTGATTGACAGCACTGGATGGGCTGGCTTGATCGGCGCGGCAATCGTGCCGCGCGGCGGTCAGGATTTGTGCTTTTGCTCGTCACCGTATGGCTGGTGGGTTTTCGCCCATTTATCCAGCTCTTCTTCGGTGCGTTCCTTGGTGTAGCCGTACTGTTCCTGAATCTTGCCCGCGAGCTGGTCGCGCTTGCCGGCGATGACGTCCAGCTGATCGTCGGTGAGCTTGCCCCATTGCTCCTTGGCCTTGCC
>JANNRY010000192.1:0-4836 GCA_031401935.1 Betaproteobacteria bacterium
GATGCGGCGCGCCCGCAAGGCGACGAATGGAGAGACCGGCGTTCATTTGTGCGCTATGGCTTGCCCGGGTCAGACACGGGTGGCGGCAATCCGCGTCGCCTGGCCATCGCGATACCCAGCGTTTCCAGATCGGCTTTGCTGAGCACGCGCACGGCGAGTGGAAACAACTGGTTATCTTCGGTTTCGATGTGATTCGAATAGATGCGAACGAAGTCTTTGCATAACTGGCTGTCAAGTCCGGTTTTTTCGCCAGACTGCAAGCCTTCCAGTGCCTCCCGGACTAACGCCCACAAAGCTTCCATCTCACGATGGTCAACCAGCAAGTGCGACACCAGCTCGAAAGCGCGGGCGCGGTCTGCAATCGCTTCGGCGGTGCGAAGCAGCTTCGGGAACAGATCCAACTCTTCATCGGCATGATGGTGCGGCGCGGCGGTAATGAAATAGCGCAGGATCGCCGCGGCTGCGACACGCGCGTCTTCGTCGAATCCGCTTCGTGCAATATGCGCTTGCAGGCGCGTCAACGTCGACATTTGTTTTTCAATTCGCCGATGGCAGGCCGATAACGCCTCCAGTGGCTCATCAAATCCGGCCAGCGTATCCCAGAGATTCATGTGGGGACGTTAGCGCGCAGCGTAATTGGCCGCCTTAAGAAAGGTCAAGGAATGGCCCGAAATGGCGCTCCAACGCGTCACTGTTCTGGTGGCCATGCGCCTATTTTCTTTTTGCGGCTCGTGCCTTCTTCGTCGCGTTTGACGTGGATCAAATTGAAAAATGGGTGCGTCGGTATCGTACAGCCTTGGAGCTCAATAAAATTGGAGTCGGCAATGAAGACAACGATGAAGGCCTTCGCAACTGCGGTTGCTGCGGCATTGATACTGGCGTTTGGTTCGCTGATCGCGGTGGAGTCAGCCATCGCTGCCCCAACGAAAATCCCCGGCGACTTCGGCCCACCGCGAGGCAAGCCGATTCAGGCGATTCTCACCAGTCCGCCAAACGTCCCACCGCCGATCAAGCGCAACTATCCGGCCAAAGTGATCGTCGAACTTGAGGTGATCGAAAAAGACATGCCAATTTCAGAAGGTGTCACTTATACGTTCTGGACCTTCGGCGGCACTGTGCCCGGCAGCTTTATCCGCGTGCGGCAGGGAGATACTGTCGAGTTTCACTTGAAGAATCACCCCAGCAGCAAGATGCCGCACAACATCGATTTGCACGGCGTCACCGGTCCGGGCGGCGGTGCTGCTTCCAGTTTCACGGCACCTGGACATCGTTCGCAGTTCACGTTCAAGGCACTCAACGAAGGCATCTATGTTTACCACTGCGCCACCGCGCCGGTGGGTATGCACGTGGCCAACGGCATGTATGGTTTGATTCTCGTCGAGCCGCCCGGCGGTATGTCAAAGGTCGATCATGAGTTTTATGTGATGCAGGGCGATTTCTATACCACCGGCAAGTATCGTGAAAAAGGTCTGCAACCATTCGACATGGAAAAGGCAATCGACGAAAGACCCACGTACGTACTCTTCAACGGGGCAGAGGGATCGCTGACCGGCGACAAGGCGATGAAGGCCAAGACCAATCAGAACGTCCGCATGTTTGTCGGTAATGGTGGGCCGAATCTGGTCTCGAGCTTTCACGTCATTGGTGAGATCTTTGACAAGGTGAGCTACGAGGGTGGCAGCAATGTGCAACGCAACGTGCAGACCACACTCATTCCAGCGGGCGGTGCGGCGATGGTCGAATTTCGCACTGAGGTACCAGGCAGCTATGTGCTCGTCGATCACTCGATTTTCCGTGCGTTCAACAAGGGTGCACTTGCCATCCTGAAAGTGGATGGGCCCGAGAACAAGGCGATCTACTCGGGCAAGGAGCTCGATTCCGTATATCTGGGCGACCGCGCCCAGCCCAATCTGGCCGCAGTGACTACGGCAGCGAAAGCGGCCGCATCCGGCACGCTGACGCAGCAGGAGCAGGTCGACGCCGGCAAGGTGTTGTTTACGGGAACATGTTCGGTATGCCATCAGACAAACGGGGAAGGCTTGGCTGGCGTATTTCCGCCACTCGCCAAATCGGATTACATCGCCAAGGATGTGAAGCGCATGATTTCCACCGTCCTGCATGGGTTGAGCGGCAAGGTCACCGTCAACGGCAAAGAATACAACTCGGTGATGCCGCCGATGAATCAGTTGAACGACGACGAGGTCGCCAACATCCTTTCTTATGTGCTCAATAGTTGGGGCAATCCGGGCGGGCGCATCACGGCCGATGAGGTGAGGAAAGTGCGCGCGCAGCCGGTGACGGCACAAAAAGCGGAGCATTGATGTTGAGTGGCGGGATTGCGCTGCGAGCCGGCACGATCCTGCTGGCACTTGGTGCATTGCTGGGTACAGTCGGCCCGGCTCGCGCCGCCGCCGAATATGTCGACATTCCATCCGGCAAGCTTGCCAGTGTGCTTGCCAACGACGCTGATACCGGGCCTGCATCGATTCCGGCGTTCGCCATACGGACAACGCCGGTCACCAAAGGGGAGTATCTGGCGTTCGTGAAAGCAAATCGCGTGTGGCAACGCGGGCGCGCACCTGCAACATTTGCTGACGGAACCTACCTGCACGCCTGGCGAAACGCAGTTCAACTTGGCGCTGGCATGAGCGCAGATCAACCAGTCACCAACGTGAGTTGGTTCGCTGCGGAGGCTTTTTGCGAGAGTGAAGGAGGGCGTTTGCCCACATGGATTGAATGGGAATATGTCGCCGCGGCTGACGAAAAAGTGTCTGATGCGCGCAGCAACCCGGCGTGGCGTGCGCGCATTTTGTCCTGGTATTCGCAGTCGTCAAGTGCGCCGCTGCCGGCCGTTGGTGGTGCCGCAAATATTTTTGGCGTGCGCGATATGCACGGCCTCGCATGGGAATGGGTGGACGATTTCAACGCCTTGCTGGTCAGCGCGGACAGTCGCAATCAGGGCGACCCAGACAAGCTGCAATTCTGCGGTGCCGGTGCCATCAGTCTCAAAGACCGTGACAATTACGCGGTGCTGATGCGCATCGCACTGCTCTCTTCACTCAGCGCAACCTCGACGACCAACAATCTGGGATTTCGCTGCGTTCGGCCATTGCCGTTGCCATTGCCATTGGAGAGAAAATGACGAAAGTGTTTGGACATCGCCGCGAATTCGCGCGCTGCCTGTTCGCCGCCGCTGGGCTGGTGTTGACGCTACCCGTCTGGAGCGCACCCCTGAAAGCATCTCCGTTGCCCGCAAATTCCATCTATCAGCTATCGGTGCCATTCACCGATCAGTTAGGGCGCACCTCGAAGCTCGAAGACTGGCGCGGCAAACCGGTCATGATCAGCATGTTCTATAGCTCCTGCCAGTTTGTTTGCCCGCGTATCGTGGAAGCGCTAAAGCGCACCGAAGAAGGCCATGCCACGAAAGTGCCGGTTTTGATGGTGAGCTTCGACCCGGTTCGTGACGATACCGCAGCGCTCAAGGCGATGGCCGAAGAACGCCATATTGATCCAAAACTTTGGACCATCGCGCGAACCGATGCGCGCAATGTGAGGAAGCTCGCCGCAATACTTGGCATCCAGTACCGCGAATTGCCCAGTGGGGAATTCAATCATTCCAGCGTGATCATCCTGCTCGATGCGGAAGGCCGCATCGTGGGTAAGACGTCGACGCTCGGCGAGGCAGATCCGGCGTTCGTGAAGTTGGTAAGAAAACTAAAATAAATGTGGGCAAAGGGAGAACACATAGAACGCCGGTTGATGGGCGTTTCAGACCGAAAAGGCCCGGAACGGCGCACTGGATGTATGTATCTGGCAGCGGAGGGACGTAAGTGCTGCATGTCCGCTTAACCGGGACGGTGCGTAGCAACTCGTCAGAACGGGACGCCTCAAACTGACGTGGTTTTTGTCTCCTCCCTATTCAAATGGGGCTGGGAGGGATTGCGGGCCGCGAAAAAACGTAAACGGCCCGAATCGTGACTATCTACTATCCCCTTCGAGCCTTGCCGGACGCTCATCCTGCTGCATTGGGCTGCAGTTCCGCCGGTGATCGGCATGCCGCTCGGAATCCCTGCTTCTCCCCCTTTCCCAAAGGCGTAAGAAAACCAGATGCAATCCTCATCAAGTTGAATCGCACGCTGTCATCAAGCCGTCATTGCCTTCGCTGACCATAAGTGCCTCGGAGGTCAGTATGCAAAAGACAATCTTAGCGTTCGCGTTGCTGTTTTTACTGAGCTGTATTCCAACAGCACACGCGCAGACAAACATTGGCAATGCAGTCGATGGTCAAGCGCGCTACATGCGGCTTTGTTCGCGGTGCCATGGTCCCACACCTGATCACCGTTCCATCAATGGGGCCAATAGCCCTGACACGATCAGATTTGCGGCGAACTCCGTGAGCGGCATGGGATTCCTGGTCGCATTGTTGACGGCCAAAGACTACGACGACATTGCTGCCTATATTGGTGACGCTACGCTGAGAGTGAATGTTGTCACGGTTGCACCTACTGGCAACGGCACAGGGTTCATCACCTCCACTCCGAATGCTCTGGCGTGCGGCGGTACATGCGCGTGGGGGTTTCCGCTCGGCACCAACATTACACTGCGCGCAGCGCCAAATCGTGGCTCGATGTTTGTCGGCTGGACTGGCGCGTGTCAGGGTAAAGATGATTGCAAACTCGAAATGAACGGCGGCAAAGTTGCGTTTGCCAATTTTGCACGAAATAGTGCGGCCACAGATTACACCGGCATGTGGTGGGGTGGGGCGCTGGAAAATGGTTGGGGCGTTTCAATCACGCATCGTGCGGGTTCCGGGCAGCAGGTGGTGGCGCTCTA
>JANNRY010000193.1:0-9540 GCA_031401935.1 Betaproteobacteria bacterium
AACGCTCGTGGATTGGCGTTCTACGCAATTTATGTGCTATTCGTGAGTCAGATGACGTGATTGATCACAATTGCCCTCATTCCGAGCCCATCACCGAATACTTCCCCACAAACCCGCGATCAATAAAGTCTTTCCACTGCCACACCCAGCCACCTTCCCACGCAAAATTTCCCCAAGAGCCGATCGCATATTTGTCGCCGGCGCTGATCAAATACAGCGAACGCGCCTGCGGTACGTATCGTTGTAGCGTTGCGCCGCGCAGCGCACGGCGTAAGTTTTCATTGAGCGGCGGGCCTGCTTTGACAGCATAAACGCCGGATCGCGGGCGCACATGATGTTCCATCGTCGCGCAGTCGCCTGCGGCAAATACATTCGGGTGCGATATCGATTGGAGTTTATCGTTGACGAGAATAAAGCCATCCTTGTCGGTCATGAGCCCTGCATCGCGCGGCCACGCCGCAGCCGATGCTCCTGTGGCGGCGATGACGACATCCGCTTCCACGATCGCGCCCGATGCCAATTGCACACTGCCTTGCGCGACGGCCGCTGCCGCTTGGCCCGCCAGCACGACGATGCCACGCGCGCGCATGAGGCGGGCAAGGCGAGGGCCAACGCTGCCGGGCAGTGTGTTCGCAGCGGAGATCAATGTGACGCCCACGTTGTGATTACGAAACCGGTATTGCATGGCCATCGCCAGCTCCACGCCGCCCGCACCGGCACCGACAAAGGCGATGCGGGTGCGTTCGCCGCGCGCGTGACGTTGTTCAATATCGCTCGCAAGCTTTGCATAGGCGTCGATAAAATTTTCGATAGGCCGGATTGATATTGCGTGCTCAGTCAAACCGGGGATAAAGGCGAGGTTGGCAACTGGCCCGGTGTCGATGGAGAGAAGATCGAAGGATATTTCCTGTCCATCAGCGCATTGAATCAGACTACGTGCGAAATCGATTCTAGTTGCCGCCGTTTGATGGAATCGTACTTCGGCGCGCTCGGCCAATGGCGCAAGTGGAATCACGCATTGCGAAATATCGTAATGCCCCGCCACCCAGCCGGGCAACATGCCCGAATAAACTTGTCGCTCGTACGGCGAGATCAAGGTGATCTCGACGCCGTCGAAAGGCTGCGGCGCGAGCAGGGTGAGCGACTTTAGCAAATACACATGCGCATGACCACCACCCAGTAGAACGAGTTTTTTCTTCATTTTCTTCATTTGCCTTTGAGGCCCGCGTCTTTAAGCGTCACATCGCCAAACCAAGTGGTGACACGCTCTCCCGTATTGTCGGTGTCGTTACCGATGGCAACGCCAGTGACGGCGGGAGCATCGAAGCCGAATGCCTCTCGGAAATCGGCATCTACATCGCGCGATTGCGTTGTCCAGCTCCCTGCTTGGCCTGCGCCACTTTGCAGCACGATGATGCGCGCACGATTGCTGTACGGGCTCCATTGCGCGCGACCGACTGGATGGCTGTTGTCCCACACGTAGCAGAGCGCTGCGGTGGGCACATCGGGCCCCGCCATCATGCGGGCGAGCCGAAGCTTGGTGCGATCAGCGAAAGATAGTGCGTCCATCGGCACATCAAAGAACACATAAACACGCGCTGCGAAATCATCGCCCGCCTTGGTGCTCATGTCCGCTGACTCGAGTACGCGGCTAATTTTCCAGCGCCATTCGAGCAGTGCGGTCGAGTTTCTGAGCGATGCCGTGGATGCTGCGGATGCTTTTAGCGGCAAACCGAGGCTGCCAGCGCTTTTATTTGAATCGACGCGCAGTACCGTCCTGCCTTCATCACTCACGAGCGAAAATTGATTGCTTGCGAGCTTCGGAACGGTGATGACGCGAAACTCGTTTGGTAGCGCCTGCCCCGGTGTGAGGGTGGAAAATACAGTCGGCGTTGTGGCGTGGGCAATACTGATGAGCGCAGGGATGAACGCCGTGGTGAGCCCAACGATGAGATGGTTTTTCATTCAGGTTCGAAAGCAATCGGCACATCTAGTTCCGCAAGTCGCGGTAAGTCTTCCGGGCGATCTACATCCCAGCGAGTTGCGCCCTCACACCAACGCCATCCGAGCGCTCGAAAACGCTCACGCTGCGCAGAGAGCACGGTCGCGTTCCCCCAATCGATCCCCATGAACATGTCTTGATGCGTAAGCCGTGCGCCGATCAGCACGTAGCCGCCATCGTCTGCGGGAATCAACGTCGCCTCAACGTTCGCAAGTTGTGCTGCAGCATCGCGCACATCAGCAACCGTGATGGATGGGCAATCTGCACCGACGATGAGCGCACAGGGTGCGGACGACAACGCGCGCGCAAAGGCGTGATGCATGCGCTGGCCCAGATCACCATCGCACTGCGCGGTGAGATGCACGCCAAAACGCTGTTGGCATTCAACAAAAAAACTGTGCGTACAATCCGGCGTGCAGCAGATTTCAACCGGGCCTACGTCCACTGCGATCAATGTTTCCAGTGCGCGTATGACCAACCGCTGGTGCAATTGGGCGGCGGACAGTGCGCCTAGTGCTGGGATGAGGCGCGTCTTCACGGTCCCCGCGACCGGCGCTTTGGCGAACAGCATGACGCGGCATGATTTACTTTGCACCATAGTAAGCACGATGCAATTGGGCCGGATCAGCACCCAGAAAATACGCCAGACGAATTCGCCACATCAGCAGTATCGTGCGCGACACGCCGTGCTTTTCCCAACGGCGACCCGACGTAATTATTTTTTGCGTGAGGCAAATTGGTGCGCCGATTTTTTTTAGCGTCACACACATCGACACATCTTCCATCAGCGGAATGCTCGCAAAACCGCCCGCCGATTTGAATGCATCAACCGTCATGAACAAACCCTGATCGCCAGTCGCAATTGCCGTCAAACGTGAGCGATGATTCATGAACCATGCAATCACCGGCAGAAAAAAATGCGCGCCCTTGATGGCGACGTCAAATCGCCCCCATGCGCGCGATGTCGATTGCAGGCCGTTGAAAATTAGCCGGTCTGCATCCGGCGGCAAGATGGAATCGGCATGCAGAAACAGCAAGGTGTCGCCGGTCGCAACTGCGGCGCCTGCGTTCATCTGTGCAGCCCGTCCCTTGTTGGTGCTGATGACGCGATCAACCAATGAGCTCGCGATTTGCGCCGTTGCATCGACACTGCCGCCATCAATCAACAGGACTTCGACTCCGCGCGCGCGCATGACCTGCAGAGGCACCAAGGTGACGGCGATATTGTTGGCCTCGTTGAGCGCGGGAATGACGATGGATAGTCGCATGGCCTCATTGTAGCGAGGCGCTCACGGCGGATAGAAATACACAAACTCTAGTGCTGGCGGGGCTTAACGGGCAATTTAGCCATGAAAGCCCCGCCAATGCTAGACTTTACTAGTTCGCGCCGTTCAGATTCCAGTCGTAGTCCGGGTGTGAAATCTTGGCCTTTTTCTCAGTGATCGCTTGCTGGTCCGCCGGGCTGTCAGCCAGCAATTTTGCATAGCGTGCGAAGTAATCTTCGCGGCTGATAATTGCCAGTGTCTTGCCATCGAAGCCGGTGTAGCTGCTGGTCCAATCTTCCTTGAACCAGTCGAAAATCTTTGAGACTTCAAGCTTGCCGTTGCTGTAACGATTGCGCGAACGATCCGACAAAAATCTTACCGCCTGCTCGTCCAGTTGCTTATCCAGACGGTCTGCGACGAATGCCTCTTCACGCAGTGCTGGGCAGCCAATCGATGCACAATTGGCCGCGTAATGTACACGCACTTCGTTATAAGCGCCCGGTTTTCGCAAGATGTCATGCTCGATTTTGTCGAGGAAGGCATCCTGACCGAACAGCTTGAAAAATTTACGTTTCCACCGGTTATCAAACGTGCCGCCAATATCCTTGATCGATTTCACCGGATAGTTTTGCAGGATCAGTTCCAGCGTCTGACTGTTGTAAAGGTTGATCAGAAATGCCATCTGCTGCGCCTTGGTCCACGCGTTGAAGTCGGATTCCTTCACGCCCGCGAGTGAGTCCAGATAGGCTTTAAGTTGCGGCTGATCTTTTTTCAAATCGGCGTATTTCACCTTGGTGGATTTCCCACCATCGACGACAACGACATGCTTTTTGAGCAATGCAGTCAAAGCAGTATGGGAGTGATCGAATGCTTGTGCTGAAACGAACGACGAGATCGAGGCGAAAAGAATCGCGGCAAAAGTAGTAGAGAAGTTTTTCATCATTTTCTTTCCAAAAATAATATCCAATGTCGTTACGCTATTCCCTCGCCACCCACTAATGATGCGACGCTTCCTTCGGATACGCCGGCGTGTTGTCTGGTGACACAACGAGCGAGATCGCTTTTCCGAGGACCGTGCCCAGACTTCCTTCGCCGCGCGTCCAATCGTTCATCGCCTTGGCCACTGCCAGTTTTCCGACCGTCGCTGTTGAGCGTTTGTAAATGCCGGCTGCGTATTTGTTGGCCTCGCCCAGCGTCGGGTAGATGTGAATGGTGTTGAGGATGCCCTCAAGACCGAAACCATGCTTCATTCCTGCGACAAATTCAACCAGCAAATCTCCGGCATGTTCCCCCACAATGGTCGCGCCGAGAATCTTGTCTGATCCTTTGGGCGTGATCACCTTCACAAATCCATGCGCCTCGCCATCGGCAATCGCGCGGTCCAGATCATCGATGCCATAAACGTGTACGTCGTGTGCAATTTTTTTCTCGATGGCTTCCTGCTCGTTGATGCCTACGCGCGCGACTTCCGGATCGGTAAAGGTTGCCCATGGCACCACTGAATAATCAACTTTGAATTTTTTGAACTTGCCAAACAACGCATTCACCGATGCGTACCACGCCATATGCGCCGCCGTGTGGGTGAACTGGTATGGCCCGGCGACGTCGCCGCAGGCAAAGATATTCGGGTAAATCGTTTCCAGATATTCGTTGGTCTCGACGACTCTTTTGGCGGGTATTCCCAGCTCTTCCAATCCGTAACCAGTGGTGTTGGCGATGCGCCCAACCGCGCACAAAATTTCATCGAACGCGATGCGTTTTTCCTGCCCATCGCTTTCAACGATGAGAAATTTCTCACCGCTTTCAACCACGACCTGCTTGGCCTTATGGTTAACGAGCACATCAACGCCCTCGGCTTCAAATTTGGCTTTGACCATCGCGGAGACTTCGACATCTTCGCGGATCATAATGCGCGGCAGCATTTCTACCTGCGTGACCTTTGACCCAAAGCGCGCAAAACATTGCGTGAGCTCCGAGCCAATCGGGCCACCACCGAGCACCACCAGCCGTTTGGGCAGCTTACGAATATTCCAGACGTTATCCGAGGTCAGCGGTTTGCATTCGGCGAGGCCCGGAATCGGTGGCACGAACGGTCGCGCGCCGGTGGCAATCACAATATTTTTTGTCGTCAGTTTTTGTTTCGTGCCGCTATCCAGCGTGATTTCCACTTCCCACGGCGACAGAATTTTTGCGCTACCTTTCACACAATCGACGCCCAGGCTGGAATAGCGCGCGACCGAATCATGCGGTTCGATATCAGCGATGATTTTCTGCACGCGCTCCATCACTTCTGCGAAATCCCATTGTGCTGTCGCGGAGGTGATGCCGAACTCTTTTGCGCGGGAAATATGGTTGAGCAATTTGGCCGAACGGATGAGCGCCTTGGATGGCACGCAGCCGGTGTTAAGGCAATCGCCACCCATCTGATGGCGCTCCACCAATGTGACTTTTGATTTGACGGCGGCAGCGATGTAGCTGGTGACCAAGCCGGCCGAACCACCGCCGATGACAACGACGTTGCGATCATAGTGCGCGGGTTTTTTATTGGCCCAGTTGGCGTAGACCTTGCGCGCCTTTACGCCGTCGATGATTTTTTTGGCGATGATCGGGAATATGCCCAGCAATACAAACGCACCGATCAGCCCGGGCGAGAGGATGCCCTTTAGTGACGTAATTTTGGCAAGCTCGGTACCTGCGTTAACAAAAACGATGGTACCGAGCAGCATGCCAAGCTGCGACACCCAATAGAACGTCCAGGTCTTCATGGTGGTGAGACCCATCACCAGATTGATTACAAAGAATGGGAATGCGGGCACCAGTCGTAACGTGAACAGGTAAAAGCCGCCTTCTTTTTCCACGCCTTTGTTGATCGACGCGAGCTTGTCACCGAATTTGTTCTGGATACTTTCGCGCAAAATAAACCGCGAAACGAGAAAGGCCAGCGTCGCGCCGATTGACGAGGCAAATGAGACGAGCACGGTTCCCCACAGCAGACCGAAAACGGCACCGGCGACCAGCGTGAGTACGGCCGCACCGGGGAAGGAGAGGGCGGTTACTGCAATATAGACAAGTAGAAACAACACACCTGTCTGACCTGGGTTGGCCTGATAGTAGGTTTCAATTGCGCTCTGCTGGCTCTTGAAGAAATCGATACTGAAGTAGCGACCAAGATCAAAAATGAAGAAAGCAGCGATCAGTGCGATCACCACGAGGATTAGAACGAGTTTGCTTTTTTTCATGTTATTCCCTGAAGACAGTGCAACTACGAATTTCGACGTTATCTGGATGCGCGTTTTGGTTTGATCGGTTTGATGGGCTTAATAGGCTTAATGGGTGTGAGCGGCATCATCTCGCTGCCGCTATCGAGAAACTGTGCGTGCAGATCGACGGTCTGGCGTACGCCCACATCCTCAAAGTGGCGATCAAGCCAGACCGTGGCGGCTTCGCGGCCACGGTCACGCAGCGTTTGCAGAAACGACCAATCGGTACAAAGTTTGGATGCGGCCGATAAATCCGACAAGGCATCATCAGCGCGCAGCGAATGAATCAGCACGTATTTCAATTGATCGCGGTATTCGTCTTTCAGCCAACCATCGCCAATCAACTTTTGCACGAACGCCACCGCGCGCAACTCCTTGATCAAGGCCGAATTAAAGCTGATCTCATTCACGCGGTCTTCAATTTCATGCGGCGTGGTCGGCGTGCCGGCCCGCACGATTGGATTGATGTGGACGATCAGCACATCGCTTGCGATGGTGCGATAGAACAATGGAAATAGCGCAGGGTTGCCCATGTAGCCGCCATCCCAGTAGGTATGCCCGCCGATCTCGACAGCCTGATACATGAACGGTAAACAAGCCGACGCCATTACGACGTCGGCAGTAATTTCCGGGTTTTGAAATATCCGCACATTGCCGCTTTGCACATTGGTCGCAGAGAGGAAAAGTTTTTGCTCTTCATGCCGATTGAGCGCATCAAAATCGACGTACTCATTGAGAATATCTTTCAACGGATTGAAATTCGTGGGGTTGAGCTGATATGGTGAAAATGCGTTGGTCATCGCCTTAAAGGCCTGAAAGCTCAGGCTGTCATCGTTGTTCCAGTGGTTTCCCTTTAGTCGATCCCAGGACGATACCCTTACCATCGAATAGCGCTCACCTGCTCTTGCAACCGCGTGCCAAAAGTTTTCCAGCGCCGCGCGCGCGCCATCGGGGCCGCCCTTGATGAGCCCGCTCACGAGCACCACCGCGTTCATCGAGCCCGCACTGGTGCCGGAAATGCCTTCAAACGTGATGCGACCGTCTTCCAGCAGGCGGTCGAGCACGCCCCAGGCAAATGCACCATGCGCACCGCCGCCTTGCAGGGCGAGATTGATGGTTTTGATCTTCGTCACTGGCGGGCGGGTGGAAGGACGGCTTGCGGCTGGCTTGGATTTGCGGGGCATAAGAGCCTTCAGAGAGGACGAAGTACGTTGAAGCAGTAGGGAATGAAAGGTAACCCGACAGTGTGACAACGGCAAGTTAATTCGCCGGTTGCTGGCGGGCACCGCACTAAGCGCAAATCAACGGTGCCCGAATCAGTCCAAGTGCATGCGGCGCCGCGTAAGCGGGACCGTCAACGATGCGCTTGAAATAAGACTGATGCGCGGCAGAGCCTTCGGGCCAGTTGTTGAGAAAGGATTGTTGAAATTTTGCCGCATTGTAGTGCACCGGAATTGCGTCCACGTGCAAGCCGTGAATCACGCCGCCATATTGCGAAAGTCCCTCGGCGGCGGCGTGGATCGAAAGCCGCGAAATCAATCCGTATTGCGTGTGTGAAAAATTCGGCATCCCCGCTGCGCCGTTGTTGATCACAAAACAGGTGCGATCGGTATCGGTAAAACGTCGAAAAGTGGGCAGGCAGGTATGGCTGGAAGCAAAGCCCGCGAGATTGGCATCGCGGCAAATTTGCTTAAGCCAGCTAATATTTTCTGCATCGTGCAAGCCATCGTGCGCAAACCGCCAGCCAGAGAGCGATTGCGCATCGCCGTGCACCACGCCAACGCGCATGCCACCTACCGACACCACCGCATGCATCGGTAATGCAGGCAGCGATTGGATGAGATCTGGAAAAGCGCGCGCGGTGCCTTGCAGGCGCGCCATGATGGCGTTGGATCGCTCGACATCTGCGTCGTCCACATAGTCGGGATAGGCGCAACCGCAGCCATCGTCGCCATGGAGTTCAGTTTCTACATTGCCGCGTAACGCAATATGCCGCAACACTTCGCGATTGATCGTTGAAAAACTATCCGCATCGACGTTGAACCAGTTGAAATCTCCATTGAACAAAAGCGTTGGCGTGACTGGCTCGGCGGCGGCGAGTTGCAGAATCGTATCGAGCGCGGGCACGTTACCGTACAGTCCGCCGATAAGGTAAATCGTGTCTGCACTAACATCGGCTGCGCGCGCAAACGACGCAGGCGCATAGCGATAGTGAAGAGGGCAGGATCGACCGGGCGTCATGGTGGGCAATATTGATACTTAAATCGAAAACACTAGCATCGGCGATGGTTTCAGGGCAAAAATGGCTGAAGATGCCCGTCAATGCTGGTGTTTGGCTATTCTGCTGCGACCAGCGCCGATTCTGACACGGCATCGGCTTCCAGCGCGCCGCCGCAAGATGAGCCTTGGCCCGCTGTGCAGCCGTAGCAATGGTCTTTATGGATTCCGTGCACCGCCGGACTAGGCGGCGAGATTGACAGGCACCCCTGCCTTTCGCACCCCCGCCGCCGGCTGACGTGCCGGGCCGCCAAGTTCCGGTCCGGCCAAGTCATCCGCGGTGAAGCCGCGGTTCACATCCAGCCCGGTGACCCTCCAGTCGCGCACGGGCAGGAGCGTGGGATGCACGCGCATTTCGGCGAAACGGCTGGGCAGGCGAATTCCTTGCAGCGTCTGGTGATCAAACATATCGACCTGATGCGCGGTGCCCTTCGTCGACTCCAATCCTTCGAGCGAGAAACGCATGCGGCGCATCAGACGCTCCTTTCGGTCGATGAACAGCGCCACCTGGTCGATGTGGGTGTGCCCCAGGCCGGGCGCGAGCTGAATGCGAAGCACGTCACAAGACAGTCCGTTCACGGTTTCGATATCGCCCAACTCCAGCACCAGGTTGCGCTCGGCCAGCCACATCGGGCCGAGCAGGAACAGGCGGTAGGCGTCAGCCACCAGTGCGGCGGCGGCGCGGCGCTCGGTGTCGCGCGCTTCTTCGCCGTTGTACCAGACGCGCACTTCGCCA
>JANNRY010000194.1:0-2017 GCA_031401935.1 Betaproteobacteria bacterium
GCGCGCGCGCATGGAGCCGGAAGAGGTCGCGATCCTACGAGGATGGCTGGCGGCTTGTCAGCAATCCACCGCCAAAAAACGCCGCGATTGAATCCCGCAACGCAATCCCAACTTACTAAAAATAGACGACAATTCACAACATGTTCTCCCGACTTCAAGAAGATATCCAATGCGTTTACGCCCGCGATCCGGCCGCCCGAAACTGGTTGGAAGTGGCGACGTGTTATCCCGGCATGCACGCCATCTGGTTGCATCGCTGGGTGTCGGGACCGCTTTGGCGCGTCGGCCTTAAATGGTTGGGACGTCTGGCCTCGCACGTCGGACGTTTTTTTACCGGCGTAGAGATTCATCCGGGCGCCACCATCGGCAGACGTTTTTTCATCGACCACGGCATGGGCATCGTGATCGGTGAGACCGCCGAAATCGGTGACGATTGCACGCTCTATCACGGCGTGACGTTAGGCGGCGTCTCGTGGGACAAAGGCAAACGCCATCCAACCTTGGCCAATGGCGTTACCGTCGGCGCGGGGGCGAAGATTCTGGGGCCTTTTACCGTTGGCGCGGGCGCGAGAGTCGGGTCAAATTCTGTGGTGGTAAAAGAAGTGCCACCCGGCGCGACGGTGGTCGGCATTCCAGCGCGTATCGTCGAAGGCGTCGCCGCAGGCGAAGCGGGGCAGGCGTTTTCTGCCTATGCGGTCACGACCAACGATAACGACCCGCTAAACGCCATCCTGAAAACCTTGGCGGGCCGTTCGGACCAATCGGAAGCGCAGGTTGCGATGTTGATTGCGCGACTGGCGGAGTTGGAGGCGCAGTTGGTGCCGCAGAAGAAGGCAGGCAGCGGTTCGTAGAGAAAATGAGGAAACTCTAGCATTCACGGCGTTCTCAGGCCGAAAACACCTGAAGAGCCTCGCCAATGCTTGATCTACGTTTTTCATTGCGACGCTTGAAGACAAACACTTGTTACCGCATCTATAGTTGACTGTATTACTAGGTTTTTCTATACTTGAGTCGTTTAGTAGGACTTTAATCGTAACCGCAATCGTAGTCGCTGCTTTTTCAGGACATCCGCCATGAGACTCACCACCAAAGGACGTTTTGCAGTAACCGCCATGCTCGATCTGGCTATGCACGCGCAGAATGGCCCGGTGACGCTCTCCAATATCAGCGAGCGGCAAAAAATTTCGCTTTCATACCTTGAGCAGTTGTTCGGTAAATTACGGCGCAGCAGTCTCGTTGAAAGCGTGCGCGGTCCGGGCGGTGGCTACAATCTTGCGCGTCCGCTGGATCAATTGACGGTCGCTGACATCATCATTGCGGTTGAAGAGCCGATTGACTCGCGCCAGTGCGAAGGCCGCGACAATTGTTTGGGTGACCGCCGCTGCATGACACACGATCTCTGGGAAAATTTGAACACGACGGTCGTTAGTTTTTTGGCGGGCGTTACGCTTGCGCAGCTGGTGCAGAAACAGCGCACCCAACCAATGAGCGGGCCGGCAAGTTTGCTCAAAATGCGCATGAGCAAACCACTAAAGAGCCGCAGCCGCGCTGATGCGCTCACCACCCCGATCATTGCAATTTAGCGCCGCACGAAACTTGAAATTTATTTCTTAACCCTGATACGACAAACGCGACGAATGTCATGAAACAACCCATCTACCTCGATTACTCCGCCACCACGCCAGTTGACCCACGCGTGGCCGCCAAAATGATTCCGTTTTTGACCGAGAATTTTGGCAATCCCGCCTCGCGCAGTCACAGCTACGGCTGGACGTCGGAGGAGGCCGTAGAAAACGCGCGTGAGGAAGTCGCAACACTTGTGAATTGCGATGCCAAGGAAATCGTCTGGACTTCAGGCGCCACGGAGTCAATCAATCTTGCGTTGAAGGGTGCTGCGAATTTTTACCAGACCAAAGGTAAGCACGTCATCACGATCAAAACCGAGCACAAAGCCACGCTGGATACGGTTCGCGAGCTTGAGCGTCAGGGCTTTGAGGCGACTTACCTTGACGTGAAG
>JANNRY010000195.1:0-7681 GCA_031401935.1 Betaproteobacteria bacterium
GTAGGGATAAGTAATGGCCGTCTGATCCATAAGATGCTCCATGGTGATCGCCTGCCTGGGCAGCAGTGTCGTACCCCAGCGAAAGCCCGGAGAGAAAGCGATCTCAGCGCCCTTCACTTCCATGAGCCCGTCGAGAATTAATTGGTCGATCGTGCCGTTGAAGTTGCCGCGGCGATAGAGAAGTCCTTCGGTTACCGCGAGCCTCTCGGCGAGCTTCGCTTCATATGGCGCGCGCATTTTTGTAATCAACGCATCCATGCTTTTGTCGGCAGGCAACAGATTGGCGAAAATCGGCATCAGGCGATACTTGAAGTTAACGATCTTGTTGTTCTTCACATCAAAATCGAGCACACCGAGAAACTTGCCGTTTGAGCCCGCGTTGGTGACCAGCGTTATGCCATTGCGATTCTTGACCGCCACCGGCTTCGGTACACCATCGTGGGTATGCCCGCCGAGGATGGCGTCGATGCCGGTTACACGCGAGGCGAGTTTCAAATCGACGTCCATGCCATTGTGCGAAAGCAGCACCACCACCACTGCGCCTTTGCCTCGCGCCTCATCGACAACCTTTTGCATTTCCGCTTCTTTGATGCCGAAGCTCCACTCCGGCGTGAAGTAACGCGGATTTGCAATCGGCGTATATGGGAATGCCTGCCCAATGATCGCGACCGACACACCATTCATTTCTTTAATGACGTACGGCGGAAATACCGGATCGCTAAAGTCGGTGGTCTGTATGTTCTGTGCAATGAAATCGATCTTGCCTTTGAAATTGTTCTCGACAATTTCCTTGACGCGTTTATCACCGAGCGTGAATTCCCAATGACCAGTCATGATGTTGACACCCAATTCGAGGGCGGCATCGACCATATCCTGCCCCTTCGTCCACAACGCCGTCGCGGAGCCTTGCCAGGTATCGCCACCGTCGAGCAACAGCGCGCCCGGGCGCCCGGCCTTCAGTTGCTTCACCAGCGTGGCCAGATGTGCAAAACCACCAACTTTGCCGTACTTGCGCGCGGCCTTATCAAAATCAAGGTAGGTGAACGCATGCGCTTCGGGGCTGGCGGGCTTGATGCCGAATTGCTTTAGTAATTTTTCACCGACCAGATGCGGCGGTTGACCCATTGAACCTGCGACGCCGATGTTGACGTTGGGCTCGCGAAAATAGATGGGCTTGAGTTGGGCGTGGCAGTCTGTCATGTGCAACAAGTGCACATTGCCAAAGCGTGGCAACTCGTAAAGCGCATGTGTCTTGCCGTTGGCTGCAAACACCTCCTGATGATCAAGCGCAAATCCGCTCGCGCTTGCAATCGCCAACAAATGCAGGAACTCACGACGGCTGATATTGGACATATGTAATTAGCCTCTTTAGAACTCGATATCGTCGGCGATTGCCTTGATACCCGCCTTTGCGCAAGCATCATCCGCATCGCCCCCGGGCGCGCCCGATACGGCAATCGCACCCAGTAAACTGCCGCCCGCTTCGATCGGCAGCGCGCCACCTGCCACCACCACCCGCGGCAACTGACGGATACCGCTCATTGGTTTGCCTGGC
The DNA here is from genome assembly GCA_031401935.1 of Betaproteobacteria bacterium. Classification (GTDB taxonomy): domain Bacteria; phylum Pseudomonadota; class Gammaproteobacteria; order Burkholderiales; family Usitatibacteraceae; genus UKL13-2. Next base: position 1,556 of record JANNRY010000195.1, read on the forward strand.
TGGGTCTCGATCGCGAGTGCAGTCGTCGATTGCCTGAAACTCGCTGCCGTCCACGCCTTACCAAGAGCCATGTCCGGCGTATGTGCACCGGCGAAGCGATCACGCAGTAAAACCTGCACTATGCCGGCGCGATCTACCACCGCCACCGCCGTCTGAAATCCATCCTTGCGGCACTGAGTTAGCGCCGCCTGCGCAGCCTTTAACGCCGTTTCTGGCGAAAGCAGCTTGACGGTAAATGTTGGTGCCTCGACTGCGAGCGACGACATGGACCAGCACGCCGTCGCCAACAACACACACGCCGTAAATCCAGTAATTGGATGAATCTTCATAAGACATTCCTTATGTTTGTTTGCGCAAAAAAGCCCGGGCTGGCCGGGCTTATCGGATTTACTGATTGACTGGTGAATTCGGATCCAGCAACAACGCCGTGACGTGCTTGATCTGCTCTTCAGTCAGGATGCCGCCGTGTCCGAAACGCGGCATATTGGTACACGCCGAGTACGCTTCAGCGTTATAAATTTTGCCGTACGTGTATTTCTGAATCGGCTCGGTATTGCCGCGCAACTTGCCGTAGTTATAAAGACTTGGCCCGATGTTGCCAAAGGCAATTTCCTGCTTGGCCAATTGGTGGCACGCGTAGCAATTGCCACCGGTGGGTCGCGCCGGGTCATCGCTGAACTGTTTGCCCACACCGGATTGCGCAATTTTCTCGCCCTCTTTCCAGTCACCCAGCAACTTTCCATCAACGGGATATTTCACCAGCTTCATGTTGATGGCTTCGATTTTTTTTGCGGTGTCTTTCGGCAGTTTGTCGGGATACTGCGAACACAGTCGCTGCGTCTCATCCTGGTTTAAGCGATCTACCTTTGCCTGTCCACGATCCTTGAACGATGCCTTCATCACGATTTCGGCTTGGGTCGGTTTTGTGGCATCAGCTGCCGCGCAGATCTGAGCGGACGCTGCGAAGACAGCGATGGAAAATGTAGTGAAATGGATATTTTTCATGTCCGCCCCCTAGCGCTTGATTGACGGCGCAGTAAGCACGCCACCATTTGCATTTTTGGCCAGATACGTTGTGAGGGCGATAGACCCCTGCGACGTAAATTCGAGCTCAGGAAACCGCTGTTGCCGAAAACAATCGAACAACCGCCATTGGAACGACCGCACTTCGCCTTGCGAGACACGGTAGGCTGGCCACGACGTATACGCACGCTGGGCCGGCTCTTTCTTAGTCAGGTTGGGCAAATCCTGGAGACGTATGCGCTGATTGTCCGCACCATGGCAGGTCACGCAGCCGAAATCATGTGGGCCGCCGCGATGAAAAAACATCGCTTTGCCAATCTCAAAGGCTTCCTTCTCTTTCGGATGGTTCGATGCAACATTCATTTTCATGCCGCGCGACTCGGACGTCACGTATGCGACCAGCGCTTCGATATCGGATTTGCGTTCCGGACTGCCAAATGGATTTTTTCTTGCGTCGTCGTATTTATATCCCTGCAATATCACCATGCAAGTGACCAGTCGCGATTCCAGATCTTCTACTTTGTCGGTATCGGCAAAGTATTTGGGCAATACCGCGTACGCACCCTTTACCTTGCCGGGTCCGAGACCAATATCGCATTGCTCAAAAGATACATTTTTTGGACCACGCGGTTTTTTCCAGATACCCTCGCCGCGCGCCTCCCACAACTCCGCTGGATTGCCATCGCCCAATGCCTGACGGTATTTCTCAATCTCCTTGATGGTGGCGTCTCCGCTATTGCCTTGCGCAAACGATGTAGATGCGACCATCGCGCCGGTCAATGTTGCGACGACGATGCTGATTGCGAATGCGGTACTTTTGAAATATTGCATTTCACTCCTCCGGGAATGTGCTTACGCTTGCTTTTGAGTGGTTGTTTTTGGCCGTGTCTTTTGGCGCGGCTTGTAGATCAACGATGCGCTACGGTTTCAGATACGCGAACTCTTCTTTTGCCTGCAATCGACCGATTTCCACGACGCCCGACGGCACCAGCTTTGTCTGTGGAAGCAACTTCTTTGGGTCGATCTTGTTTGACTTCAGCGTGATCTCGCAAACACGAAATTCGACGCCACGCGCAGCCAATTCCTCAACGGGAATATTAAACGGGTTGCCGGTCGCGTTGGTCGCACCATCGATCAAAAATTGAACACCCTGCGCGTGCGCAACAACAACAATCCTGGTCTTGGGATCAACATCAAGGTGATTCTTGATATTTCGCAGCCCTTTGGTTGCCTGCTCAAACCCAGCATCGAAGTGGTACACGATCTTGATGGGGTCATCTTTGCCGGCGGCCGAAGCAACGGACAGCGATGCAGCGGCTGCAAACGCGAGCAGCGTGCGGATCATCTTTGAGAGCAGGCGCATGGCTATCCCCAGTCAGGAAATCGTGGCTTCGTCGGAGCGCTTGTCGCCTTTGTTGTCCGTCCAGGTGACTACTACTTTCTCGCCCGCTTTGCCGCCGGAAAATCGAAACTCCAGGAATGGATTCTTGGATACAGCCGGGCCCCACTGCGCAGAGAGCACGGTCTTGCCGTTATGCGTCGCGGTGACGTTCTGGATGAACCATGCAGGCACAGTTTTGCCAGCTGAGTCCTTCCGTTGTCCGGTCTCCATTTCGTGCGCCATCAAAACTTTCACGACTACTTTGTCGCCCGTGACGCTGGCGCGAATTTTCATTGGATCTGCCATGTGAATCTCCTTAAGTTTCAGAATGAAATCGGGTATCTCTGCGTCGACCGCAGTGCGAGTTGATTAGCCGCCACACCCACCCAATGTCACCTTTATTTCTTTTGTCGCAAAAAAATACTTGCCGTCTGCTTTGACCAGCGCATACACATTGGAAGTCTGTCCCATCTTTACGCGCGTCGAAACGAACGGCTCAGTACCTCCCGGAATGTCAAACGCAGCTGACAAAGCGTTGGGGTTTTTCTCAACGAGTATTGAAATGGACTCCGTTTTGGCCAATTTGCTCGCCACTGATACCGGCACAACTGCACCGTTTTCAGCGATGTCGGGGGAGGTGATGTTGATGTCTTTGCTTTCTGTCGCGGCAGTGCCCCCCATTGCTTTTACGGTTTCCTGCAAGTTTTTGGTATCGAACGCGGCTTTGTTCCAATCGGCTGCATAAACACTGCCGGATTTGAAAATGCCCGCTGACGCGGCCAACGCGATGACGGTTGCACCGCCGGATGCCTGGAGCAGATTTCTGCGTGTTTGTTTCATGGTTTTCTCCTGAAATTCATAGACTTGGCAATTTGATTTCCAACTTTCACTATATCGCAAAAAAACATTACTTCTCGGGCGCGCGGGAAAGAATCCACTTCACCAACGAACGAATATCATCATCGCGGAGCGCGCTTGGCGGCATCGGAATCGCACCCCACACCCCGCTGCCACCGGTTTTAACTTTCGCGATCAGGTTTGATTCGGCACTGCTGTCGGCTTTGTACCTTGCGGCGATCTCTTGAAAGCTTGGGCCGATAAATTTTTTATCAATCTGATGGCAAGCGGTGCAATTACCCACACGCGAAAGATTCAACATGGCTTCGCCAGCGGAATTCGTCGGTAAAACCGCTGCGCTGTCGGCGTTCGCCCCGACTCCTTTTGCCGTATCCACACCGCGCGCAGGGCCGATGATGCGCTGTTGCTCAGCCAGATTCCCGTGTGTGCCGCGCGCAAAATCTGGCAATGCCGATGTGAGGCCTATTTCGATCCTGCAATCACGCATGCAAGCCACGTTCTGTACGTCCCCCTTGCCGCGGAGGTTCCACAAGCCTTCATATTTCACCTTGCCATTGCGGTTTGGCAACCGTGCCTGCACGTCAGCCATCGTTTTCTCTGAAAGTACGAAGTCTGCTGGCACGATATCCGCAAGATTCAACAAGTAGGCGAGCGATGCATAAACCTCGTCGACTGATAGCGATTTCGGCGCATTCCAAGGCATGGCGCGGTTGATGTAATCCCATAGCGTGGAAATGGACGACACCTTCATGAAAGTCGTGCGCGCCATCGGCTCTTGCAGCGTCTTTACACGGCCTGTCTTGATGTCGTCCGCTGTCGTGCCGCCCACAAGTGGGCTGAATACTTCGTTGGATTCGCCGAACGTGCCGTGACACGATGCACATTTCGCTTCCCACACGAATTGCCCTTGCGCAACCGAGCCGCTGCCGGGTGGCAGACCAGTGAAATCAGGACGAACATCGATGTCCCACGCCTTGATTTCCGCAGGCGTCGCCGTGCGACCAATACCAGGATATTTCCCTTGAGCTTGAGCCTCCGCGTTCACGGCACAGACCAGCGCGCTCAGCAGTATTAAATTAATAAACCTGAACATTGCTCACTTCGCCTGAGTCCGCGACCTTCCACGACTGAATCGCGTTGTTGTGGTAAATCGAGCGCGTGCCGCGCACTGCGCGCAATTGGTTGATCTTCGGTTGCACGTAACTGGTTTCATCGATGGCACGACTCTGCAAGATCACCGAACCGCCATCCCAGTTCCATCCGATGTTGAATCGGGTCAGGCTTTTCGACTGGACTGGGCTCTCCAGTCGCGCAGATTGCCAGTTGCGGCCACCATCAAAGCTCACATCAACCCGCTTGATTCTGCCGCGCCCTGACCACGCCAATCCCGTCACGTTGTAGAAACCCTTATCGAGCAGCGTTTGCCCGCCGGACGGTGAAGTAATGACAGATTTACATTCCTGAATCGACGAGTATTGGCGATGTCGGCCATCCGGCATGAGATCGATGTAGTGAATCACCTCATCTTTGGTGCCGTAGGGCTGGTCGCCGACTTCGATGCGTCTCAACCATTTCACCCATGAAACACCTTGAATGCCAGGCGCAACCATACGAAGCGGGTAGCCATTTTCCGGTCGCAACATTTCGCCGTTCATAGCGTACGCCACCATGCAATCGTCGAGTGCCCGATCCATCGAGATAGTTCGCGTCATCGACGAACCATCTGCACCTTCGGCGAGGATGTACTTGCCGTTTTTCTTGTCGAAGCCCGCCATGTCCAGCAACGTGGATAGCAGCATGCCGGTGAATTCGCAGCAGCTCAACATACCGTGTGTGTATTGCACCGTCGGCACGGCAACATTGCCCCACTCCATCCCGGTATTTGCACCACATTCAATGAAATGAATACGCGACACTGCGGGCAAGCGCATCAGATCATCCATCGTGAAAATCAGTGGATTCTTTACAAGACCGTTGATCATCAGCCGATGCTTTGAAGGATCAATATCCCACCAGCCTTGATGGTGACGTTCAAAGTGCAGGCTGTTCGGCGTGATGATCCCAAACATACCTTGCAACGGCGAGAATGAAACCGACGCAGCCGAAACGCGGGTCAATCCGGGACTTTCACGGCGTTGAAGGTTACGCTCGAACTGCGATGGCTGCCCATACCCGGTTGCCGCGACAGGTTTGCCAAGGCCCTTGGTGTGTTCTGGTAATTCGAGGATATTCGGGTCGCCAATGAATTCGGCCGAGGCTAACGGCGACACGGATGCAGCAGCGCCAGTGGCTGCCAGGGCAAAAGCATTTGCCAGGAATCCTCGTCGCCCCGCCGCGACGGCTGCAACTTGGCCGGACGTCAGGAAACCCTCAGGGGCCAAATCAATTTTCCCAATCGAGCGGAATTTCTCGCCGTCTCGCTTCACCGGTCACTCCTCATGCGGCAGCCACAGGATGCACTTGTCATTATTATATTAGCCACCTTTAATATTAGACAATCCTAATACATAGTTGCGAAGTGAGTCAAGCAACGTGTTTAACGGCGTGCTTGCATCGGCAGTGCGCCGAAGGATTGCGTCGGGCTGGCGCTTTCGCGCTTATTCGCTCGGACTTCAGGAGCCACAAACTAAACATGAAACCCCAGCACTGGCGCGGCGTTTCAGCCCTTTTGTGCCTGAAAGGCGCGCCGAATGGCGGCCTAACAGAATAAATGCGCGGAGACCGCAAATCCACGGCTCAAAAATGCGGTGCCATGCCTCTCAAGTTTCCTGCGCAACGTTCGCCAGCAACATCCGACGCTCCTGACCATCCGCGCTGGCATCTATCATTTACGAAGCGGAATTTTCGCAGCATACTGGCTTGGT
>JANNRY010000196.1:0-16179 GCA_031401935.1 Betaproteobacteria bacterium
TATCGGTCAGCCGTTTGTGGGCGGCATCGCGACCGGTCAGAATTTTGCCGGATAGCAACAGGGTCTCACCTGATTTCCAGGTTGCGATTTCGGCTTTGGTAAGCGTATCTACATTGACACGACGGCTCGATTTGAAATCGAGCGCAAGAGTCGGCCAGTCTTCCAGCGACGGCGGCGTGAGCACGGCAGGGCCAGAGCCATCGAGCGTGAAATGCACGTGACGTGTCGCCGCGCAATTGGGTAGCAAAGCGACCGGCTTTGACGCGGCATGCGTGGGGTAATCGTTGACTTTCACGTCCAGCACGGTCGACAGTCCACCCAACCCCTGTGCGCCGATGCCCAACGCGTTCACTTTACTGAAAATTTCCAGGCGCAATTCTTCAGCACGATTGGCCGGTCCGCGTGCCTGTAACTGATGCATGTTGAACGGCTCCATCATTCCCCATTTCGCTATCAGCATGGCTTTCTCGGGGGAACCACCGATGCCAAGCGACAACAAACCCGGCGGACACCAATCGGCACCCATTGTTGGCACCATCGACAAAACCCAATCGACAATATTGTCAGACGGCAACAGCATGGCGAACTTGGATTTGTTTTCCGAACCTCCGCCCTTGGCCGCAACAATCACTTCCACTTTATCGCCGGGGACAATTTCAATGTGGGTGACGCCGGGCGTGTTGTCGCCGGTGTTCTTGCGTTTGCCATCCGGATCAACTAGCATCGAGCCGCGCAGCGGATTGTTGGCGTCCATGTAGGCACGGCGCACGCCTTCGTTGACCATCTGCTCAGGCGTGAGCGGGCCTTCAAAGCGCACATCCATGCCGACACGAATGAATGCAATCGCAATCCCGGTGTCTTGACAAATCGGGCGGTGGCCCTCGGCAGCCATCCGCGAATTGATGAGGATTTGCGCCATCGCGTCCTTGGCCGCTGGGGACTCTTCGTTCAGGTAGGCTTCGTGAAGCGCCTTGATGTAATCGACCGGATGGTAGTAGCTGATGTACTGGAACCCATCGGCAATTGACGAGATGAAGTCTTCTTGCTTGACCGTGACCATGTCGAACCCCTAAAAATTGTCTACTTTGTGTTTGCCGCCGTGCGCTGGTTTGCCACCGTCCATGATGCGGTCGATCAACGCAATGGATAACGCAGAAAAAATGAACGCCATGTGAATAATGGTTTGCCACATGAGCGTGTGGGTGGTTAGCTTTTCGGCCTCAATAAACGACTTCAGCAGATGAATCGATGAGATGCCGATGATGGCAGTGGCCAGCTTGACCTTGAGCACCGCTGCGTTCACATGGGACAGCCACTCCGGCTGATCCGGATGTCCTTCGAGATGCATGCGCGAGACAAAAGTCTCGTAGCCGCCGACGATGACCATCACTAACAGGTTGGAGATCATGACCACGTCGATCAGGCCGAGCACCAACAGCATGATTTGGGCTTCGGTAATTTTCGGCCCTGCCTTGAAAAACGTACCATCGATTAGGTGCGTGAGTTCTACGCCGAATTGATAGACGTAAATGACCTGCGCGATGATAAGGCCTACGTACAGCGGCACCTGTAGCCAACGACTCATGAAAATGAAGTTCGGCAGCGGCTTTAAAGGGCGCATCGGCGATTTATGTTGGTCCATGTTTTACCCGGAAGGAAAATAACAAAACCCCCGCAGAGCGACTCTGCGAGGGATGAAAATGAATTGTGGGTCAATCCGGTTACAGCGAGATTACGATGTTGAAACCGCGATCTTGGGACTGATTTCCCGACGCAGAATTTTACCATTCTTGGTACGCGGGAAGTCTTTCGCGAGGTAGATTCGTTTGGGTGCTTTATAGCCCGCGAGATGCTTCAGGCCGTATTGGTGCAACACCTCCGCGCTGACTTCAGCACCCGGCTGCGCGATCACGTACGCAACCACGATGAGTTTGTCCTTTTCGATTTCCTCACCAACACAGGCGCAGTCGGCCACCGCCGGATGCGATTTGAGCACGCGTTCAACCTCGTAAGGCGAGACCCGATAGCCGAAGCTTTTGATGATGTCGTCTTTGCGGCCCAAAAACCAGAGATAGCCATCTTCATCAATCTTGGCGTAATCACCGGTAAAAAAGTAGCCGTCGTGCCGATACTTGGCGGTCTCCTCCGGCATATTCCAATAGCGCAAAAACAGGCCTGGGTCCGATTCCGGCACAGCGATCATGCCTTCCTCGCCGTGTGGGGCCGGTTGCAGGGAGTCTGGTTCAAGCAACTGGACGTCGTGCCCTGGTTGCGGAAAGCCCGCTGATCCTGCGCGAATGGGGCGATGGATGCTTTGCGAGAGGTAGTATGAAAACTCACTCATGCCAACGGCTTCAAATATTTCCATTCCGAAGCGGTCCCGCCATGCGGCCAGCATGTCGTCACTGAGGTGTTCGCCCGCGCTCATGCACATGCGCAACGACGGCACTGTTTCCTTGTTCGCGGTTGTTTTCTGGATGATTTGCCGATAGATGGTCGGCACGCCAATAAAAATAGTCGCCTTGTGTTTAGCAATCAGGCGTGTCCACGTATTCGCGTCGTTTTTGCCCTCATGCACGATCACGGTTTTGCCACGATACAGCGGGTCCATCAATCCGGAGCCGAGTACGTAAGTCCAATTGAATTTGCCTGAATGCAAAATACGGTCAACGCCGTTCGAATCAAAATTGAACCAGTATTCTGACGCCGGTTCGCGACCGATCAGCGCGCGATGCGCGTGAAGCACGCCTTTCGGGTAACCAGTAGTGCCGGAGGTGTAGACAAGGTAAGCCGGATCGTTGGCGCGGGTCGCGTGGGCGGCCGACCAGACGGTGATGGCGTCCAGCGCAGGCTTGAGATCAAGTGCTGTGACGGCAAGATTCTCGATGTATTTGCCCTTGCCCGACAACAATACCAATGTCGCATCCGGCGCTTCCACGACGCGGGCACTGAGTAGCTCCCACATTGCGTGATCCATCACCAGCACTTTGGCACCAGAATCTTTGGCCAGATACAACACTTCATCCACCGTCAGAAGGGTAGAGGTGGGCACCGCGATACAGCCTGCTTTCATCGCGCCCAGAAATGCAGTCGGGTAATCGAGACTGTTGGGCAGGCGAATCAATACGCGGTCGCCCGGCACCACGCCGCGTTTTCTCAATAGTTGCGCGAATTGGCTGGAGCGCTTGGCCAACTCAGCATAAGTGGCAGTGACGGTGCTGAGGGTATCGTCTTCGACAATCATCGCCAGCCGTTCCTCAATCTCGGTGCCGAGGTGAACATCGGTGCAGGCCACGCCGATGTTGAAAAATTCCGGGACGCGCCAAGTCCATGCGGGAAAAGGCGGGAAGGCGTGGGAGCGTGCATTCATGATCGTGGTATTTGAATTAAATAATGAAACTCTATAACTGGCGGGCTTATCAGGGCATTTATGGCTAAAGAGCCTCGCCAGTGCTAGGGTTTCGCAATATATAACTGCTCTAAAGAATGACGCCGTATGGCCAGTTTTCCCGTACCACTTGCGCAGGTAATTTTTGCAACACTTCCATCGCAAACGCGGTATCGGCGTCTGCGAGCGCGTGCAACGCGTGTGCGCGCAACAAGGTTTGCAGCGCTTTACCGAACATCGGCGGGTCGAGCATTTCTCCGTTGAATTTGATGGCACCCCCAAGCAACGCATCAGCTTCAATCGCCGCTTTTAGAATCGCACTCTTGGTTTTGATGTCGGTCGGCGAGGGCGTGTAGGCGACCTTGCACGGGTGAATATGCGAAGGATGGATGACTTGCTTGCCGGTCATTCCCATCGCGGCTTCCTCGCATGCATGGCCGTAGACAACCCGGCTTTCGTCGTCGCCGTGCAGATCCAGCCAGCGACGCACATCGTTGGGCTCGACAAAATTTTCAGGCATGGTCGATTGACCGATCAGCGTTTCCACGCCGCCGATGACGCCTTTACCAGCGATACGCGCTTCGAACAGCACCTGATTCATAAAGTACGCCAGCTCTTCGGTCCAGCGCCGTGGCGTAATCTGGATGCCCATCGCTTTTGAAAAATCGTGAATACCAAACACCACGTGTTTGACGGTGGCGTATTGCATCAGGTCCGGCGCGATTTTGAGCGACTTGGGATGCTCAATGATCGGCTGGATGGTGATGCGATGGTTCAGCCCGACGAGCACTGCGGAGAGATCGCGAATTTCCGGCGATCCGTACGCCTCGCCCGCCTTGGCGAGCATGACGGCGTCGATGTGGTCGGCCAGGTCACGCACCATTTGCAGGTCTTTCTCATACTCATCGGTGCGGAACGGGTTGATACGCACCGCCACCTGCACCTCTTTGCGCTTTGGCATTTTCGGCAGCTCGCGGCGCAATAATTCGCGCGACATTTCCTTTTGCCGGCAGCCGTCCTCCAGATCGAAAATCAGCGTATGCGAGGTGGTGCCCCAAGCGTGTTTCTTGAATCGCTGCGAGGCTTGCTCGAGGTCTTCATAAAGTCCGAGGGCGGGCGCATATTTGACCGGCGGGTAGTAAATCTGGATGCCCGGCCAGTAATCGCCGAGTACATCGGCTGAGGGGGCCAGTGCGGTAGATGAGTTGCTGGTAGGAACGGCTTCGGCAGCGGCGTGCTTCATTGATTCTCTCCTTCGGTCAGGTTGAGTAAGATCGACCGAAAACAGACTCAAATTACACGGAATGTTGCGCTGCGTCAACAACTCTTATAAAAGACATAAGATATGTTTATGGAGTCGCCCAGCGACCTTTGTAAGCGTTCGGTAAGTTGCCAATGTTGTAATGACGATTCGGCACTAGAAAAAGCCGATATGCTATAAATTGACGCATTCAAGATGCGTTTTTCACAGGGCGCGCACCATCACGAGGAGAAGCAAATGTCGAGCATCGAGTCGGTATCGCACGAAAACCGCATTTTCAATCCACCCGAGACTCTGGCGAGTCAGGCTAATATTGCCGGCATGCCTGCATACCAAGCGCTGTGCGCTGAAGCTGAAAAGGATTACGCGGGTTTTTGGGGCCGACTCGCGCGCGAAAACCTCGCATGGCACAAGCCATTTACCGAAGTGCTCGATGAATCAAAAGCGCCGTTTTATCGCTGGTTTCACGACGGCGAACTGAACGCTTCCTACAATTGTCTTGATCGCAATCTCACCAATGGCAACGCCGATAAAACCGCGATTATTTTTGAAGCAGATGACGGCGCGTCGACCAAAATTACCTATCGCGAGTTGCACCGGCGCGTATGCAAATTCGCCAACGCGCTAAGAACCAAAGGCGTCAAGAAGGGCGACCGCGTCATCATCTATATGCCGATGACGATAGAAGGCGTCATCGCGATGCAGGCGTGCGCACGAATCGGCGCGATACATTCGGTCGTATTCGGCGGCTTCTCCGCCAAATCCGTGAACGAACGCATTATCGATGCCGGTGCCGTCGCGGTCATCACGGCGGATGAGCAAATGCGTGGCGGCAAGGTCTTGCCGATCAAAAATATCGTCGATGAAGCGCTCAGCATGGGCGGCTGTGAGCACATGAAAACCTGTGTCGTTTACAAGCGTACCGGCGGCAGTATCAACATGGCCGCCGGGCGAGACCATTGGTGGCACGATGTCGAAGCAGCCGGTGGTGATGTTTGCGAACCGGAATGGGTGAACGCTGAACATCCACTGTTTATTCTCTACACATCCGGCTCGACCGGAAAACCGAAGGGCATCCAGCATTCCACGGCAGGTTATTTGCTTTGGGCGCATGTGACAATGAAATGGACGTTCGACAACAAGCCGAACGATCTTTTTTGGTGTACCGCCGATATCGGCTGGGTGACGGGCCACTCCTACGTTGCCTACGGTCCGCTGTCGGTCGGTGGCACTGAAGTGGTTTTTGAAGGCGTGCCGACGTACCCGAACGCAGGTCGCTTCTGGGAGACTATTCAGAAACACAAGGTCACCGTCTTTTACACCGCGCCCACCGCGATCCGTTCGCTCATCAAGGCTGGCGAAGTCGATCCGAAAACGCATCCGCGCAATTACGATTTGACGTCGCTGCGCATCTTGGGCTCGGTCGGTGAGCCGATCAACCCGGAAGCATGGATGTGGTACTACGAAAACGTGGGCGGCGGTCGCTGCCCGATTGTCGATACATTCTGGCAGACCGAAACCGGCGGGCACATGATCACGCCACTTCCCGGGGTGACGCCGATGAAACCTGGCTCGTGTACCTTGCCCTTGCCGGGAATCATGGCGGCAATTGTCGATGAAGTTGGCCACGATGTCGAAAACGGTAACGGCGGCATTCTGGTCGTGAAGCGCCCATGGCCGTCGATGGTACGCACCATCTGGAATGATCCCGAGCGGTTTCAAAAAACCTATTTCCCCGAAGAGCTCGGTGGCAGACTTTACCTTGCGGGCGATGGCGCGGTGCGCGACAAAGAGCACGGCTATTTCACCATCATGGGCCGCATTGATGATGTGCTGAACGTGTCGGGTCATCGACTTGGCACGATGGAGATCGAATCCGCGCTGGTCTCGAATTCGAAATTGGTGGCTGAAGCCGCTGTCGTGGGCCGTCCGGACGACATGACCGGTGAGGCGGTGTGCGCATTCGTTGTGCTAAAAGGCGCGCGACCGACTGGCGACGAAGCCAAGGCCCTCGCCAAGGAATTGCGGGAATGGGTGGCCAAAGAGATTGGTCCGATCGCCAAGCCTAAAGATATTCGTTTTGGCGACAATTTGCCGAAAACGCGTTCGGGCAAAATCATGCGCCGATTGTTACGCTCGATCGCCAAGAATGAGGAAATTACGCAGGATATTTCGACGCTTGAGAATCCAGCGATTCTTGAGCAGTTGAAACAGTCGATGTAGTTGTCGCTGCCATCACACAACGATTGCAAAGATGGCGACGAGTAAAAATAATGAAACTCCAGTATTGGTGCGGTTGTCGGCCAAATTTGTGCCTGCGAGGTGCGCCAGTGCTGGAGCTTTGTTTTTGATCGTCGCGCTTCAGGTCAGTCGGTCATGCCAATGCAACCCGCGCCTTCGCTGATCGCGTCTACGGTCGAGGATCTGCGCCGGCACGTGCCGTTCGACGTGATGGAACTCGCGACGCTGCAGTATCTCGCCGGACACCTCTCACTCGTCTATTTCGCGACCGGCCAAGTGCTGCTTTCGCCCGACGATGGCATTGCCACGCACATGTATATCGTGCAAAAGGGGCGCATCCACGGCGTCGAGTCCAATGCCGATTCGACGGGGGATTCTGCGCTGACGCTAAGCGAAGGCGAGTGTTTTCCTATCGGTGCACTGATCTCGCAGCGTGCCAGCGTCCTCAAGTTTGTCGCGGCGCAGGATTCGTTCTGTTATCAGCTGGCGCTTGCCGACTTCGAGCACGTGATGCATGTCTCCAAGCCGTTCCGTGATTTCGCGACGCTGCGCCTGGCGAATCTGCTGGAGCAATCGCGCCGTCGTATTCAGGGCCAGTACACCGCGCGCGTCTCGACGATGCAGAGTCTTGCCAGCCCGCTGAAATCGATTATTGGCCGCGAGCCCGTCACCGTGACGCCGGATACGCCGATTCGCGACGTGCTGGAGCAGATGAAGACGCTCCGCATCGGATCCGTTATTGTCGTGGCAGCCGACGCGCCGGGACAACCGGTGGGAATTTTCACCGAACGCGATGTCCTCGACCGGATCGCACTCGGCGGCATCCCGCAGGATGCGCCCATCGCCGAAGCCATGACGCCCAGTCCGTTTACGCTGCCCGCTCATGCCGCACTAGTTGATGCCGCACAGGCCATGGCGCGGTTCCGCTTCCGGCACGTGCTGGTGATGGAGGAAGGGCAACTTATTGGCGTTGTATCCGAGCGCGATCTGTTTACGTTGCAGCGCCTTTCACCGGGCGAAATCGCGAAATCGATTGAACACTCGGAAAGCGCAGAAGCACTCGCACGCGCTTCGCACGAGGTCAGGCGACTCGCAGGCGTGCTGCTCGCGCAGGGCGTGGCTGCCGAACATCTCACCCAGTTTGTCACGACCCTGAACGATGCGTTGGCCGTTCGGGCGCTGGCGCTGGCGGCGCGCGAAAACGCACCACCACCGACGCCGTGGTGCTGGATTGGCTTGGGCTCCGAGGGGCGAATGGAGCAAACCCTCGCGACGGATCAGGACAATGCATTGATTTTTGAGCCTGTCGATGGCGAAAACCTAACCAACACTCGAGCGGCGTTCCTTCGCTTTGCCGACAGTGCCAACCTGATACTCGACCAATGCGGTTTTCCGCTCTGCAAAGGCGACATCATGGCGCGCAACCCCAAGTGGTGCCTCAGTACATCGGAGTGGCGAAAAACATTCGCCGACTGGATCGCCACGCCACATCCAGAAGCCTTGCTGAACGCGGCAATTTTCTTCGATTTCCGTCCACTTGCAGGCGACACCACAATCGCGGAATCGCTCCGTCACTGGCTCAATCAACAGGTGCAGTCGCACACGACATTTTTTATGTTGATGGCGCAAAACGCGCTGCAAGTGCGGCCCCCGCTGGGCTTATTGCGCGACTTCGTTCCAGACGACCGCGAACTGGAAGGCACCATAGACCTCAAGAAGTTTGCGGCACGACCGTTCGTTGATGCCGCCCGCATCTTTGCACTTAAACATGGTGTATCCGCGTCGAACACTGCGGAACGCATTCGCCTCTGCGCACCCAAGATGCACATGCAAACCGAGGAAGCGGCGGCGATCATCGACGCTTTCCATTTCATTCAACTCCTGCGGTTGCGCAACCAAGAGGAGGCCGTCGGCATTGATTCCGAAACCTCGGCAACCACAACGCTCGGCGGCAAGCTGGCGTTTCCGAATCGCATCAACCCCGACCAATTGAACGAGCTTGATCGGCGAATACTCAAGGAAGCGCTGCGGCAGGCACGCAAACTGCAAAGTCGCCTGGAAATGGACTTTCTGCATTGAGTCTCCTCGGTACATTGTTCGGCGCGCGGCATAGTCCCCCGATTCTTGCGGAGCCGGTGCACGCGGCAATCGCACGCTGGAACGCCATTGAACGGGACGATTTGCGCGACCCGCTCGCCGCCCAGCACTGGCTGGTCGTTGACGTTGAGACAACAGGATTGAACATGCAGCAGGACCGATTGATCGCGATCGGTGCGGTTATCCTGGAAGGTGTCACGCTTCGTTTTGATCAGAGCTTTGAAGTCGTGCTACGGCAGTCGGTCCCAAGTGCCAGCGGCAATATCCTGATCCATCGCATCAGTGGCAACGAGCAGACCGACGGCGTCGATCCGGCCGCTGCGCTGGCGGCATTCCTGGATTTTTCCAGGCGGCTTCCATGCGTGGCGTTTCACGCGCAGTTTGACGAAACCATGTTGAAGCGCGCATTTAAAGAATATCTTGGGATTGATTTTTCGCCGCCGTTTGTTGACCTCGCCTTTCTTGCGCCCGCGCTAGTCCCGGATGCGCCGGCATCGCTTCGTAGCCTCGATGACTGGGTGGGGCATTTCTCGATCCCGATCTCCGCGCGCCACCGGGCCGTCGCTGACGCGGTCGGCACCGCCCAATTGTTCCAGTTGCTGCTTCGTCGCGCGCAGACGCAAGGGGTTGGGTCGGCATCTGCACTGTTCAAACTTGCCGACGACCAGCGTTGGTTGGCGGGATTGAATCGCAAGTAGTCTCCCGCCTGACTCCACTACTCGGTAAGCACTATTCGGCCCGCACCAGCGTATATCGGTCGTCATAACCTCGCGGGCGCTCGACGCGACCGCACTCGTAGTCTGGAATTTGGTTGACAAGCGATACGCAGCAGGAATAAATAGGCAATGATTTTTTCGCACATGGCGTGAGCTTGCTCAAACCCGAAGCCAATTCCAGTCCAAAGCGCGGCATTCGCGGCCAGCGGCTCGTCTGCATATTTTTGCTAGGCGTGGTGCTGTTTAATTTTCCTATATTGGCACTCTTCAATATTGGCGCGACCTTGTTCGGCGTCCCGGTGCTTTTTGCGTACCTCTTTCTGGCCTGGGCGGCGCTGATACTGTTGATGTATCTCGTGATCGAACGATCACAGTAATGCGCCAGATGCAGCGATCACCGTTTTCGTCAAGGGTGAGGCGATGCTGAGTGGCTGGGTCATCGTCTGCGCTTCGTTCGCCTACATCGGCTTCCTTTTTGCCATCGCGTATTACGCGGACAAGCGCGCCGACCAAGGCCGCTCCCTCATTGCAACGCCATACGTTTATGCGCTGTCACTCGGCGTATATGCGACGGCCTGGACGTTCTACGGTAGCGTCGGTCGTGCAGCCAGTGATGGGGTGGGATTTCTGCCAATCTATATCGGCCCCACCCTGATGATGATCCTTTGGTGGTTCGTGGTGCGCAAAATAATTCGCATCAGCAAGATCAACCGCATCACGTCGCTCGCCGACTTCGTCGCCTCGCGCTACGGCAAAAGTGCGCTGCTGGGCGGGTTGGTCACGGTGATTGCAGTCGTGGGCATTCTTCCCTACATTTCTTTGCAACTAAAGGCCATT
The DNA here is from genome assembly GCA_031401935.1 of Betaproteobacteria bacterium. Taxonomy (GTDB): domain Bacteria; phylum Pseudomonadota; class Gammaproteobacteria; order Burkholderiales; family Usitatibacteraceae; genus UKL13-2. The sequence goes on from JANNRY010000196.1 coordinate 10,541, forward strand.
TCAACCAGCTTCCAGATACTTCTTCAGTACCCGGAAATTGTGATGCCGCAAAAAATTGGCACCGTTGGAATTTTTGACGACACCGCTTTCTACATTGCCTTTTTTCTTGCCTGCTTCACGATTGCCTTCGGTACCCGGCAACTCGATGTTGCCGAACGACACGAGGGCATGGTTGCGGCCATCGCGTTCGAATCACTGGTCAAGCTGATCGCGTTTATTGCCGTTGGTGTTTACGTCACGTTCTTCATGTTCAACGGCCCGGCAGATATTTTTGGTCAGGCGCTTGCCAAGCCACAGTTAGCTGCACTGGCGATGCCTTTTGGCGGGGCCGCCGGTAATTACGTGAGCTGGATATGGCTCACAATCCTGTCGATGCTGGCCATTCTGTTTCTGCCCCGTCAGTTTCAGGTCGCTGTGGTGGAAAACGTCGATGAGAAGCATCTCAACAAAGCGGTCTGGCTATTCCCGCTATACATGTTCGCCATCAATTTATTCGTGCTGCCCATCGCTTTCGGCGGTCTGCTGCATTTTCCGGACGGCAGTGTAAATGCAGATACGTTTGTGTTGACGCTGCCCATGTCACAGCGACATGAGTTGCTGGCGCTGTTAGTGTTTATCGGTGGGTTGTCCGCTGCAACCGGCATGGTGATTGTTGAGACCATCGCGCTTTCGACCATGGTCTGCAACGATCTGGTGATGCCGCCGTTGCTCAGGTTTACTCGTGCGCGCTTTATGCAGCATGAAGAACTGAGCAATCTACTGCTCGATATTCGCCGCGCTGCGATTGTGGGCATCCTCATGCTCGGCTATTTCTATTACCTGATCGCCGGTGAAGCTTATGCACTCGTCTCCATCGGTCTCATTTCATTTGCGGCCGTAGCGCAATTCGCTCCGGTCGTGATCGGTGGTTTGTACTGGAGAAACGGCACGCGCGCTGGCGCGCTGGCCGGTTTGAGCATCGGTTTCTTGGTCTGGGCATATACGCTGATGATTCCGGCGTTTGCCCAGTCGGGCTGGGTGGCGGTCACGCTTATCGAAGAAGGACCGTGGGGTATCGAACTATTGAAACCCCTTCAACTCTTGGGCTTGAAAGGCCTCGACCAAACCACCCACGCGATGATCTGGAGCATGCTCGGCAACGTCGGTGCGTATGTGTTGGTGTCATCGCTAAGTCGCCAAAGTGCCGCTGAACGCATTCAAGCAACATTATTTGTCGATGTGCTGAGTCAGACAGGTGAGCGCACCGGATTCTGGCGGGGCACCGCGTCAGCATCTTCATTGCAGACGTTGGTGGGCCGTTTTTTAGGCCCGGCACGCGCAGCGGAATTGTTCGATAGCTACGCGCGTTCCCGCGGTGTGGCGGCGGCCGATGAACTCGACGCCGATGCCCGTCTGGTCCGGTTTGCCGAGATCCAGCTTGCAGGCGCGATTGGCGCATCATCCGCGCGGGCGATGGTGTCGTCAGTTGTGCAGGAAGAGCCGCTGGGCGTCGATGAAGTAATGGCAATCATCGATGAAGCCTCAGAGGCAATCGCGCATAGTCGGGAGCTTGAGGAAAAGCAAGCCGAGCTGGAAACGGCAACCAGTGAATTGCGCAGCGCGAACGAACGATTGACCGAACTTGATCGACTGAAGGATGATTTCATTTCCACGGTGACACATGAGCTTCGCACACCGCTAACATCAATTCGAGCGTTCTCGGAAATTCTCCACGATAATCCTGCGTTGAATGTTGAAGAGCGGTCAAGATTTCTCGGTATTCTGGTCAAGGAATCAGAGCGGCTGACACGGTTGATCAATCAGGTATTGGATTTGGCCAAACTCGAATCCGGCGCGGCTGAGTGGCAGAATGTGACGCTTGATTTGCGCGAGATTGTTGAAGAAGCCGTGAACACGACCAGCCAGTTGTTTAAAGTGAAAAATGTGCAACTTGATCTACGGCTTCCGCTGGAATTAGCACCCGTGATCGCCGACCGTGACCGGCTAATGCAGGTGATGCTCAATTTACTCTCGAACTCCATCAAATTTTGCGATGCTGAGCGCGGCGAGGTGGTCGTGACGGTTTCGCAGCAGCCGGGTGCGGTGCAAGTTGATGTAAAGGATAACGGTGCCGGCATTGCCAAGCAGGATCAGGAATTAATTTTCGAGAAATTTCGGCAGGTGGGTGATACGCTCACCGAGAAGCCACCGGGAACGGGATTGGGACTGGTAATTTGTCGCGAGATCGTCGGCCATTTCGGGGGCAGACTTTGGGTCAAGAGCGAGCAGTCGCGCGGTGCCACGTTCTCCTTTTCGATTCCCGTAAACAAGCTGGTCAATACGTGATGCGTGCAAGAATCCTGATCGTTGATGATGAACCCGCGATTGCGATGTCGCTGGAATTTCTTCTCAGCAACGATGGCTACGAGACAAAAATTGCGCGCGATGGCGTTGAGGCCTTGCGGTCGGCGAGTGAATTTCAGCCCGATCTGATCGTGCTCGATTTGATGCTGCCGCGTATGAGCGGGCTGGCCGTCTGTCGCGCACTGCGCGCCGATCCGCAGCAAAGTGGGATCAAGGTATTGATGCTCACCGCGCGCGGTGGCACGGCTGATCTGGAGCGCGGAAATGTGGCGGGTGTGGACGCGTATCAGGTCAAGCCGTTTTCGACACAGGATTTGCTCACGCAGGTGCGTCGGCTGCTCGAGATGAAGGATGTTTCGTATGCACGCTGACACCGCCGCGCCAGACGTCACTTCAGACACCACGCCGACGATCTACGTGGTCGATGACGACGCATCGATCCGTGAATTATTGGCGTGGCTCATGAAAAGCAATGGCCTCGCGGTCGCCACCTTCGCTAATGCGCAGCTTTTCCTCAAGGCTTATAAAGTCGGATCACCGGGCTGTCTTATCGTCGATCTGTACATGCCCGGCATGAGCGGCCTGGAACTCCAGCATTATCTGATCGAGCATGACATCGTGATTCCGGTGATTTTCCTGAGTGCGCGCGCAGACATCACCAAAGCCGTCTCGGCCGTTAAACACGGAGCGATTGATTTCATCGAAAAGCCGTTCGATTACAAAAAAATTGTTGCGCTCGCACAAGACTGTTTGTTTCGCGACCAACTCTTGCGCGGCGCGCGCGGCAATCTTGATGCGAAACAGGCGCGTCTTGCGTTGCTCACCGACCGTGAACGCGAAGTAATGCATCGGGTGATCTCGGGAAAAATCAACCGCGTCATCGCTGAGGAGCTGTCGATTGGCGTTAAAACCGTGGAAGCACACCGCGCGAAAATCATGGAAAAACTGGAGGTAAATTCAGTCGCAGAATTGGTGCAGCTGGCCATGCAGCCGTTGGCGAAATGAGAATGGCTGGGTGAATTGAGTTTTAATGAAACTCTAGCAGTGGCGGGCTTCTTAAGGCAGTTTCGTCCTGAGAAGCCCGTCAAATGGCGATCTGCGACTTTAAGTCAATACCAAGTTAATCTTGGTAATTGTCAGTACCGCCCAAAGCACCATCAGCAAAAAGAACGCGAGAAACGCGATGTGCTGATCGACGATAAATCGGGGCGCGATGAGGCGCGTGAACTTTGTCACCGGCGATGTCAGCATCTTGAATGTGGTGTAGACGAAATTGGTTTCGCGTTTTGCGCCAGCGAAAAAATACAGAATTCCCTGTCCCACGAAAGCGAACAACGCGACTTCGGCCAACGCTTTGAGAATAATGACGAACTGCAACATCATCGGGCCTCGCCCGAGGTTTCGCGCATCAATTGTCTGGTCATTTTCGGATCGAATCGGCCCAAGTGTTCGATGATATCGCCGACTTTGTCTTTCTTGCCCAGCGTGTAATAAGCCATGCCGAGGTTGTACCAGGCGTGCGGATTCATCGGCTGCAACTCAGCCGCTTTCTCCAGTGCTTCTGCCGCTGCATCGTGCTCGTTCAGTGCCGCGTGTGCGAGCCCCATGCCGTACCAGGCCCGGTCATTTTTTGGGTACAACTTTACAGCCGCCTGAAAAGCGGTGAGTGCCTTGGCATACTGCTTTTGCTTGTCATAGTTAAAACCCAGATTGAATTGTGCCACGGCATCGTCCGGGTTGATTCGAAGCGCGTCGAGGAAGCATTGCTCGGCCAGATCATGCTGGCCTTGAGAGGCGTAAAGGTGGCCCAGACAACTTGCGGCCAAACCAAAGCGGGGGTTAGCCGCGAGGGCCATCCGGAATGCGTCAATCGCACGGGTAGGCTTCTTTATGAGAACAAAAAAACGTGCTCGATAAAAGTGTCGCCAATGTTCGAACGTCATCGTTAAGCCTTGAAAATTAAACGTGATTCAGAATATAACCGGTAATCCCGGCGGCGGTGTCGTTATGGCCGAAGTGGTTCGCAAATACAACTAGCACTCAACAAGAACAAAGCCCGCTTTCGCGGGCCTTGTTCTGCTAAACAACAAAATCAAACAATTAACGTGCCGCGCCCTGAAGATTTGGGTAGCGCACATGTTCGACCAGTTCCTGAACCTCTCTTGATGGTGCAGGTGTCAGCATGCTCACCACGATGATGGTGATAATGCCAACCGGCACACCGAATACGCCGGCTGTGATTGGACCCATGCCGTACCATTCGTTGGCCGCCACACCGCCGAAGAATGGGTAGGTGTTGTACATGTAGTACATGCACAGACCAAGCCCCGCCGTCATGCCGCTGATTGCGCCCCACTTATTGGCTCGCTTCCAGAATACGCCCAATACCAACGCCGGGAAGAACGCCGAAGCAGCCAACGAGAACGCTGCACCCACCAGGAACAGAATGTCGCCCGGTTTGAGTGACGTTACGTATGCGGCAATCAGCGCGACGATCACGAGCAACATTTTCGATACCGTGACGCGACGGCTTGTGCTCGCCTGTGGGTCGATCATCTTGTAGTAGAGGTCATGCGATAGCGCGTTGGCAATCGTCAGTAGCAAACCGTCCGCAGTGGAAAGTGCGGCAGCAAGACCGCCCGCTGCGACCAGCCCTGACACCACATACGGCAGACCGGCAATTTCCGGCGTTGCCAACACGATGATGTCGCCACCGAGTACGATTTCGGCGAGCTGAACGATGCCGTCGCCGTTGAAGTCGGTAATCGACAGCAACGTTGGATCGACCGCCGCCCAATTCGCCGCCCACGCAGGCAGGCTCGCAAAACTCGAGCCGACAAGGAAGTGGTAGACGTCATATTTGGCCAGTACCGCCAGCGCAGGTGCGGTGAAGTAAAGCAGGAAAATAAAGAACAACGACCAGAACACCGATTGGCGCGCCTGTCGGACACTTGGCGTGGTGTAGTACCGCATCAGGATGTGCGGCAATGCAGCGGTGCCGATCATCATGCAGAAAACGATGCCGAGGAAATTACGCCGTGCCTTGTCAGACGCGGCTTCGTCCTTGCCCTGGAACGGCGTGGCATGCGGTTTTGGCGGTACTGCCCGTGCCGCAAGACCCTTGTCCTTGTTCCACTTGGCCTTGGCTGCTGCCTCATCTTTCGGGTAATCGGCAAGGGCTTTTTCAGCCGCTGCCACCTGCTCCGGCGGGGCGTTTGCCGCTTTTGCATCGGCAACTTTTAGCTCAAGGCCAGCTTTGCCCTTTGCGAACGCACCTGCAGGATCTTTGAGCCCGT
>JANNRY010000197.1:0-2749 GCA_031401935.1 Betaproteobacteria bacterium
TATCACCGTCTTATGACGATGGGCGTGCAGCATGGCGTAGCGAATTTTCGTGGCGGCACGCCGAACAGACGGGGGCGCATGTTGCGCGTGCGGCGCTGATGTATCTCTACACACAAGCCGATCAAGGCACGTGTTGTCCATTGACGATGACCCACGCGGCTGTACCGGTGCTGCGGCAATCGCCAACGCTGGCATTGAGCTGGTTGCCACGGATATTGGCGACTGAATACGATCCCCGCCATGTCCCCGCCTGGGAAAAAACTGGCAACACGATTGGCATGGGCATGACCGAGAAGCAGGGCGGCTCAGATGTACGCGCCAATACCACGCGTGCCTATCCAGTCGGCGCATCCGGGCCGGATCAGCTCTACGAATTGGTCGGTCATAAGTGGTTCATGTCCGCGCCGATGTGCGATGCATTTTTGGTGTTGGCGCAAGCCGAGCGCGGCATATCTTGTTTTTTGTTACCGCGCTTCGCCCCTGATGGCGAACTTAACGCAGTCCGTATCCAGCGACTCAAAGACAAACTTGGCGATTGGAGCAATGCGAGTGCCGAAGTCGAGTTTCACGGCGCGCTGGCGTGGATGATCGGTGAGGAAGGCCGTGGCATCGCGACCATCATTGAGATGGTTGCGATGACGCGTGAGGATTGCATGATCGGCTCGGCCGGCATCATGCGTCAGGCGTTGGTGCAGGCGATCCATCATTGCCGCCATCGCAACGCGTTTGGTAAACGGTTGGCAGAACAGCCGCTGATGCAAATGGTCCTGGCTGATCTGGCGCTCGAATCGGAAGCGGCGATGGCGTTTTCTCTGCGTGTGGCACGTGCCATTGATGTCTCGGCGCGGGACCCTGAGGCGGCTGCGTTTGCGCGCATCAGTACTGCCATCGGTAAATACTGGATCTGCAAACGCTGTCCGGCATTCGTCAATGAGGCGCAGGAATGTTTGGGTGGCGCTGGCTATGTCGAAGAATCGATGTTGCCGCGGCTTTATCGGCAGGCGCCGTTGAATTCGATTTGGGAAGGCAGCGGCAATATCCAGTGTCTCGATGTCCTGCGCGCGTTGACACGTGAACCCGCGACGCGTGAGGCCGTGTTTGCCGAGTTCGCAAAAGTGAAGGGGGGCCACGTTTTGCTCGATGCCGAGATTGCTGCGCTGACGACACAATTAGCCGATACGACTGATCTGGAGAGGCGTTCACGCCAACTGGTTGAACGACTGGCGCTGGCCTTGCAGGCGGCAACACTCATTGGTGCGGGCAACGACGTTGTTGCAGACAGTTTTTGTCGGGCGCGGTTTGGAACTTGGGGTGGCAGGACCTTCGGCACGCTGCCTGCCAGTACGCCGGTAGCTAGATTAATCGGGCGGGCGCTTTAACTGAGATAGCGCACTGATATCGGGCGAATGCCTTGAGTGTGAGGTTCACGAAAAAAACGAAAACTCTAGCATTGGCGGGCATCAGCAGACACTTTTAGCCTGAAAGCCCCGCCAATAATAGAGTTTTGTGATTACTAACGACGCTGGTTGCCGTCTGCCTCGCGTCTCGCTTTTGCGTACTGTTCATCCCGTTCGAGCTGTTCAAGATAGCGCTTCTGACGGTCAACTTCCGCTCTCGCGCGGCGAAGATTCGCGTCTTCTTCCATGCGTTGTCTGCGTTCTTCCATTTGCTGTTGCCAGACTTGGGCACCCATCTGGCGGCGATCTTCGTATTCAGTGCTCGTGTTGCCAAACCTGGTTGAGTAGTTTGTTGGCGGTTGCTGCATCAATCGTTCATCAGCTATGTACTGTTTCTTCTGGCTCTCAGCCGAGCGAATTTCGTTGCTCTCCTGCCGCTGTTTATCGTCAGCCTCGCGTTGCGCGCGGAGTTCATCCAGCAGTTTTTGTTTGTCCGCCACCCGTTTTGCTTCTAGTTCCTGCACGCGGCGTTCTTCTTGTTGCTCCGCGGCAATGCGTTGGCGCTCAAGGCGTTCGCGGGTTTGCACGCGATCATATTGCCAGAAGAGGCCACCGAAAATGATGAGGACTGCAAACAGGGCCATCCAGGTCGTTGGCGCCGACATTATCCCGGCAGCGCCGCCTTTTGCAGACCCCGACTTTAGCTGCACAACAGCATCATACGCATCGCGCTTTGCGGGTGATAACAACGTCTCCGCAGCGGTTCGCAGTTCGGCCAAACGGGATTCGCGTTCAATAGCTGAGAGGGATGTATCGGCGGCAATCTGCACTTTGGCGGCTTCTGCAGCGCGGCGTATTGAAGCATCGGTTGCACTTTGGCTGACGCCTAGGGTTTCATAATAATTACGGGGCATATTGGACGTGAAATACGAGTGAGGGGTGACAATTACAAAATTATAAATGCAATTAGTTGACCCAGCCTGTTACCGTCCGTCGGTCAGACAAGCGCATTTTTACCGTTTGACGGCGGGTAAATAAACCTGATCGCGTCTTACGTTGTTATTATTTGCCGATCAGCTTTTGGGCCCCTTTTGGGCTTCATAGCGGGCCTTGTTTTCGGCGTTGGGCGGATACAGCCCCGGCAGCGAAGCACCATTTTCGACTTCCTGCATGATCCAGCTTTCCAGACGCTCCTGCTCAGGCGCGCCCGCAACGATTTCATCTAGAAAGGCTGCTGGAATCAGCACCGCGCCGTCGGCATCGGCGACGACCACATCATCCGGAAATACGGCTACGCCGCCGCAGCCGATGGGTTCCTGCCAATTCACAAACGTAAGTCCTGCCACAGAGGG
>JANNRY010000198.1:0-3731 GCA_031401935.1 Betaproteobacteria bacterium
GGCATGGTCGACGAGGACTTCGTGGTGATCTGTACCAAACGCATCTGCTACTACCCGCGCATATGCGAGTTCGTTTGCCTCAGGTTGGTTAAAAGCCACGGAAAAGGTCTTGACTGGTTCGGTAACCATCTGGCTCATCACCGCCGCGATGGCCGATGAATCGATGCCCCCTGAAAGAAACATTCCAAGCGGCACGTCTGCCATTAGTCGAAGCTTCACCGACGCTCGAAACAACTCTCGCCACTCATCAACGTATCCGGCGACCGGTCTGGGGTTGCTCTCGATAGCCTCGCCGGGAGACACATCCCAATAACGCTTGATCTCAATCTTTCCGTCGATCCACCGTAAAGTATGCCCGGCAGGCAGCCGTCGGACACCTGCAAATAGCGTGCTGTCGTCGCTGGTGGCGTGGTTGGCCAGATAATCAGGAAGGGCCGCAACATTGAGCTCAGCACGCAGCGCGTTGGCAGCCAGCAGCGCTTTTATCTCAGAGGCGAAAAACAACGATCCATCGTCGGTATGGACATAGTAGAGCGGCTTCACGCCGAGGCGATCACGCGCGATGAACATTTCTTTGGTACGTCGATTCCAGATCGCAAATGCGAACATGCCACGAAGGTGATCGACACAGCGGTCACCATACTCTTCGTATAAATGAACGATGGATTCAGTATCCGAGTGCGTCGCGAACACATGGCCACGCGCCTCAAGGCTGGCACGATGATCGGTGTGGTTGTAAATTTCGCCGTTGAAGACGATCTTGAGCGATCCGTCCTCGTTCGACATCGGTTGATGTCCTGATGCCAGATCAACAATGCTCAGACGACGGTGCGCGATCCCAACAGGGCCGTCAATGAACAGGCCCGCGTCGTCAGGACCGCGGTGATGCAGGACATCACGCATGCGGACGAGAGTCGCTTCATTGACAGCGGATCTGCGTTTTGACGAGAGCGCGATGCCGTTAATGCCGCACATTGATCATTCCCTTTTTTATCGATCCGCCAATGAAGGCAATCACAACTACGCAATCGAACTGAGCACCTTCTCTACGTCCTTTGCCACTGCTGTCCAGCTATACTTTTCTTCAACAAGCTTTCTTGCGCCATGACCAATTCGAGTCCGCTCTTCCTGAGAGCTCAGCATTCGGCAGACCTCATCGGCGAAATTCTGCGGACTGTCGGCTAGAACAATGTCAGAACCAGATGTCACCGGCAATCCCTCAGCGCCGATCGTCGTTGACACGATGGCTTTGCCCATTGCCATAGCTTCAAAGATTTTTAGTCTTGTGCCACTGCCAACCCTGATGGGAACAACGTAAACAGACCCTTTTGCAATATAGGGGCGAATGTCATCCACGCGTCCGGTCACTTCAATGCCGCGATCAGAAGTCGCCAGCGCTTTGATTTTGTTGCCCGGCTTGCGGCCTACGATCATAAGCCTCGTTGTGGGCCGCTGCTTGCGAATCAACGGCAGGATTTCTTCAACGAAATAAAGAATCCCGTCTTCGTTCGGCATCCAATCCATAGAGCCGGTAAATACAAGGCTGTCACCTTCCTCGGTTCCATCCGGCTTGAAGTAATCTATATCCACCCCGGTTGGAATCGTTGAAATCTTCGTCGCGCTAATGTCTTTGGCAAACAAAGCCGTATCAGTTTCCGAGACCGTCAGTACATGCGTGGAAGCATTTAAATAGTGGCACTCTGCCGCCCGCATCTTTTCGTACTCTCGTTTGAAGACAAATTTCCATATTGGATTCGTCGCCACCTCCCAGTGGCGCTTCCAAATCATCGCTTCGACGTTATGCGTAAATATAACGACGGGGATGCCGCCGTCAAACGGTATAACGGGTGCCGGGCTTAAAAAATCACAAAGAATAACGTCATACTTTTCTGCCGCCAGAACCTTGCGAAGATGCTCGGCCACCTCGGGGCGACAATACTTGGTAATGGAGTAAGGCAGGCTGGCAAAAAAAGACTTTAAGTAACTAAGGACTTCCCTAAGGTCACGATTAGCGCCGATTTTCAATGGATGCGTCACCACTTTATGGAACACAGAAGTGAGTGTGTGGTGCTCGTCGTTAGGCTCTTCCACGTAAAAAGTGAAGAGCGTAACTTCGTGGATTTTGGCTAGCTCTTTGGCGATGTGATAGCTGCGGATTTTGCCGCCGGCATCAAGCGGTACCAGTCCGCCAGCTTTCACCCAAATGATCTTCATTTACCAGCATATCCCCTCGTACTCGCCTTTATGGCGCACACGATTTTGTTTATGCAGGCTGATCAGGTCGATGACGATATGGTGTGGTTGAAGCAAAGCTTCCAGCTTTTCATTGTCAATCTTGCTGCTAACGACAATAACTTCGCTCTCATTCACAACCTGTGCAAAATCGTTGTTCAGCAAGGTACCAATGTGGGGGATATTGTCCTCAATAAACTGGCGATTGGAGCCAATCAAGCGGCCCATGAAAACATTTTCATCCCAAATCCGCGCCTGATACCCCTCGCCAATCAATCTCTTGATTAATAGCACCTGCGGGCTTTCACGCAAGACATCCGTCCCTGATTTAAAGCTTAGCCCGAGCATGCCGACCTTTTTCTTGCCACGGGCCAGAATGGCTTGAATTGCGCGCTCGATATGCTCATTGTTGCTCGGCAAAATAGACTCGATCAACGGCAATTTGCAATCCATTTCCTTGCCCAGATAGGCTAACGCCCGCACATCCTTTGGCAGGCATGATCCGCCGAAGGCGAAACCGGGATTCAAGTAGTAAGTCGATATATTTAACTGTTTGTCGGATAGAAAGATTTTGGTCACGCTTTCGGTATCCACCCCTGCGTGTTTGCAGAGCGTGCCGATCTCATTGGCGAAAGCGACCTTAAGTGCGTGGAAACTATTGCAGGCGTACTTCACCATTTCCGCCGCATATACCGGCACCGCGAAAAGCTCGGCGGGCACCCAGGCATAGAGTTCACGCATCACGGCTTCTGATTTCGCTTCGTTTATGCCGAATACCGTCATCGGTGGATTGAGAAAGTCTTTAATCGCGGAACCTTCCCGCAAAAATTCAGGGTTCGTCGCTACACCAAAATCAATACCGGCTTTTTTACCACTCGCCGCTTCCAGCGCCGGGGTAATCACATCCGCCGTGGTGCCCGGCAGTATGGTGCTGCGCGTGGCCACAATGTGAAAGGTATTCTTCGTTTTCAGCACGGCACCAATCTGCTCGCACACGTGCTTAATGCCTGATAGATCGAGCTTTCCATTTGGCTGGCTCGGCGTGCCGACGCAAATGAACGAAACATCGGTTTCGCGCACGGCTTTTTCCACATCCGTTGTCGCGCTGAGCTGGCCTTTGGCATGGAATTCACTGATGATTTCCTGAATGCCGGGTTCAAGGATCGGTGTCCTGCCTGCAGCCATCGACTCGACCTTCTCCTTGGACACGTCAATGCCCACCACTTTATGGCCTTTACTGGCAAAACAAGCCGCCGTAACTGACCCTACGTAACCCAAACCGAAAACACTAATTGCACGCATCGAAAACTTCCCTCCCTGGAAGACGAACATGAACTTTTTGGCGCGTATTTTTTCGTAAACGGGGCCGATATAGCTAGAACTGTTTGACGTTTCGATTCTTTTGGCTCACGCAATCATAAGTGTACTTGTTCGAACCAAAAAACACGAGGTGACCACGCACCGATTCTATACGAACATGGGTTAAGATATTGAGTCAA
>JANNRY010000199.1:0-8315 GCA_031401935.1 Betaproteobacteria bacterium
CTGTCGCTCCAGATCCTGCCGCATTTTCGTTTCAAATCCCACTGCCGACTGTCCCTGCGACTTCAGAAACATTTCATAACGCGCTGCCTCGAATTTGCCATCTTGCTGGAAGCTTGGCTCTGAACTGATCCGATCACGCAGCGTCGCATCGCTTACTTTCAGGCCGGTTGATTTGGTCGCCTCAACGATCAAACGCTGGTCGATTAACTGGTCCAGAATGGATTTTCGCATCTCGGGGTTGTCCATCACCGAAGCGTCGATATTGCCGCCAAACTGCTGACGAAACTGGTCAAGCTGATTGCGCACCGCCTGCTGAAATTCTTGTGAGGAAATTTTTTCCTTCTCAACCGTTGCAATGGTGTCTTGCCCTGGGGTTGTACGATATGACTCGACGCCCCAAAGTGCAAAGGGAATTGTGATAAGCAAAAGAATTGCTTTGGCTACCCAGGTTTTGCCGGCATTGCGGATACTCTCAAGCATACTTATTTTTCAGTCCTAATAGTGTGAAACATCTTTGCAAATGACGCGGATGAAATGGCAAATTTCATGAACTACATATAAAAAGGGGCGAACTCGAAAGTTCGCCCCTGAACTGGCGGAGTGGACGGGACTCGAACCCGCGACCCCCGGCGTGACAGGCCGGTATTCTAACCAACTGAACTACCACTCCATAAGTCAGTAGCGTCCACGAGCGGAGCGGCTACTGCTGTGCTACAAAAAAAGCTGCCGCAACAATGCTGGTGGGTGCTGAGGGGCTCGAACCCCCGACATTCGCCTTGTAAGGGCGACGCTCTACCAGCTGAGCTAAGCACCCGAAAGCCCGCTAGTTTAACGCATCCTTCAGCGCTTTTCCAGCCCGGAATTTCGGGACCTTTGCTGCCTTGATCTTGATCGGTGCGCCGGTGCGGGGATTGCGCCCTGCACGTGCTGCACGTTTACCCACGTAGAAGGTACCAAAGCCAACCAATGTCACCATATGGCCGCGCTTGAGAGAGGTTTTGACGGCGCCAACCATGCTGTCCAACGCGCGCTGAGCGGCGGCTTTGGAGATATCGGCTGATTTGGCGATTGATTCGATCAATTCGGATTTATTCACGGGGCGTTTCCTTCCTTGGAATGTTTCTTATGCATGCCCTGAGTTGCAGGGCGGACGATCAGATGAAAAATGCCGGATACAAAAAAAGAAGCACTTGTCATGCAGAATTTGCGATGCGTAAAGCAAGTACGTTTTATATCAAGTAGCGAAAGCGGGTGTCAAGCAAAGTTACGCGTTTCGGTGACAATTCATGTGCAGACGGGCTTACACGCCACGCCATTTGCCTTGCGTCAATGTTTTGTCACCACCGGCACCACTTCTTTTGACGCACCAGCGACAGCTGGCACGTCGACAGCTTCAACAAGCGGAACGGGATTACGCTCAAGCGCTGTCTCAAGTACTTTGTCTATCCAGCGAACGGGGATTATTTTTAAATTCTTGGTGATTTCATCTGGAATTTCGGCGAGGTCCTTTTCATTTTCTTCGGGGATGAGCACCGTCTTGATGCCGCCCCGCGCAGCAGCAAGCAATTTCTCCTTCAATCCGCCAATGGGCAGCACTTCGCCTCTCAACGTGATTTCGCCGGTCATGGCAACGTCGCATCTGACCGGAATGCCACTCAACACGGAAACTAACGCGGTGGTGATCGCAATGCCCGCACTCGGCCCGTCTTTCGGTGTGGCGCCTTCAGGAAGATGGATGTGAAGATCATTTTTCTCGTAGAAATCCTCTGGAATACCGAGCGTTTTTGCGCGCGAGCGAACCACCGAAATAGCGGCTTTAATCGATTCCTGCATCACTTCGCCAAGCTTACCGGTGGTATCGACCTTGCCTTTGCCGGGAAGACGCGCGGCTTCAACAGTAAGCAATTCACCGCCAACCTCTGTCCAAGCCAAACCGGTCACTTGTCCGATCTGATTAGATTTCTCAGCGATGCCATAGGAGTACCGGCGCACACCTAAATACTTGTCCAGATTCTTTGCAAGTACCTGCACCTTGCCTTCTTTTTTCTTTGTCAGTTGCGCTTTGACTACTTTGCGGCAAATGCGGGCGATCTCGCGATCCATGCCACGTACACCTGCTTCTCGCGTGTAGTAGCGGGTGATATCCCGCAATGCAGGATCGGCAATATGCAATTCTTCTTCCTTGACACCATTGGCTTTCATTTGCTTTGGCAACAAGTATTGCCTGGCGATATGCACTTTTTCGTCTTCTGTATAACCGGCAAGACGAATGACTTCCATGCGATCCAGCAAGGCCGGTGGAATGTTGAACGAATTTGAGGTCGCAACGAACATCACGTCGGACAAATCAAAATCCACTTCGACGTAATGATCCTGAAAGGTGTGATTTTGCTCAGGGTCTAACACCTCAAGCAATGCGCTGGCCGGGTCACCCCGAAAATCCATGCCCATCTTATCGACTTCATCGAGCAGGAACAGCGGATTCCTGACCCCTACTTTGGTCATGTTTTGCAGTATTTTGCCCGGCATGGAACCGATGTATGTGCGTCGGTGCCCACGAATTTCTGATTCATCGCGAACGCCACCCAATGACATGCGAATAAATTTGCGATTAGTGGCCTTGGCAATCGATTGTCCAAGCGATGTTTTCCCTACTCCGGGAGGCCCGACCAGACACAATATTGGGGCCTTCAGCTTGGTGACTCTGCTTTGAACCGCAAGATACTCAACGATTCGCTCTTTCACCTTCTCCAGACCATAGTGGTCTGCATCAAGCACTTTTTCGGCATTGAGGAGATCGGAGCTTACCTTGGTTTTCTTTTTCCACGGCAACCCCACGAGGGTGTCGATGTAGTTACGAACCACAGTCGCTTCAGCCGACATCGGTGACATCAGCTTCAATTTTTTCAGTTCCGCATCAGCCTTGGCGCGCGCCTCTTTGGGCATGCTTGCCGCTTTTATTTTCTTTTCCAGTTCGTCGATATCGGCGCCTTCTTCAGTTTCGCCAAGTTCCTTCTGGATCGCCTTTACCTGTTCATTCAGGTAGTACTCGCGCTGACTCTTTTCCATCTGGCGCTTGACACGGCCACGGATGCGCTTTTCCACCTGAAGGATGTCAATTTCAGTCTCCAGCAAACCGAGCAGTTGCTCCAGCCGTGCTGGAACATCGAAGTTCTCCAGAATTTGCTGCTTTTGTTCCAGTTTCAGGGGCAAATGCGCGGCAATCGTGTCTGACAACCGGCTCGCGCTCTCGATACCGGAAAGGGAGGTTAATACTTCCGGGGGAATTTTCTTGTTGAGCTTGACGTATTGGTCAAACTGGGCAAACAGGCTGCGGCGCATTGCCTCAAGCTCATTGTTATCACCCTCTTCTTGCGGGATCGGCGAAACATCCGCCTCGTAGTTTTCTTTTACATTCAACACGTGGTTAATGCGCGCACGATGAACGCCTTCCACTAGCACCTTTACCGTGCCATCAGGCAGCTTCAGCATCTGCAAAATGCTCGCAACGGTACCGACGCCGTAAAGATCTTCTGGCGTGGGTTCATCATTTGCAGCCGACTTTTGCGCCACCAGTACAACGTTTTTTCCCTCCTCCATTGCTGCTTCCAACGCCTTGATGGATTTAGGACGTCCGACAAACAGCGGAATCACCATGTGCGGGAAAACCACTACATCACGCAGCGGCAACAGCGGCAGGATGGTCGAGTCAATGTCTTTTGGTGAAATACTCATGGCCTCGTCCTTGGAGATACGCGAGAGAAAATTACTGGCATTGTAGTTGGGGACTGCAAGAGCAATCTCAAGCGATAGAAACCAGAGGTGTACAAGACTAAGATGAAAAGCGACTTGTCGATGGCGCGGACTTTACGCATGTCCCTAGTTTTGAGCGCCTGCGACCTTGGGATGATCGGAGTAGATGAGTAACGGTTTTTGTGCGCTGCTGATCGTGCCCTCATCCACCACGGCTTTTTCAACATTACTAAGCGACGGCAACTCGAACATGATATCCAGCAATGCATGTTCAATAATTGAGCGTAAACCGCGAGCGCCTGTTTTTCTTTCAAGCGCACGTTTTGCAATAGCGGCCAATGCGGGTTCGCGGAACTCAAGAACGACCCCTTCCATCGCAAACAATTTTTCATACTGCTTGGTCAACGCGTTCTTTGGTTCCGTGAGGATACGTACCAAGGCCTTGACGTCCAGTTCTTCAAGCGTTGCGACTACGGGCAGGCGACCTACAAATTCAGGGATCAGGCCATACTTGATCAAATCTTCCGGTTCACAATCCCGCAGCAACTGATTGCTGGCCTCGCGGTCATTCCCGCTACGCACGTCCGCGCCAAAGCCGATACCAACTCTGTCGGTGCGATGCTGAATGACTTTTTCCAAACCACTAAAGGCACCACCGCAAATGAACAGGATATTCGTTGTGTCGATTTGCACAAACTCCTGATTCGGATGTTTACGTCCGCCTTGCGGTGGAACCGATGCAATCGTGCCTTCAATCAACTTTAGCAGTGCTTGCTGTACACCTTCACCGCTGACGTCCCTGGTGATCGATGGATTGTCGGACTTGCGAGAAATCTTGTCTATTTCATCGATATATACGATGCCTCGCTGTGCTTTTTCAACGTCGTAATCGCATTTTTGCAGCAGCTTTTGAATAATATTTTCGACATCCTCACCGACATAACCTGCTTCGGTGAGCGTCGTTGCGTCTGCAATGACAAACGGCACGTTGAGCAATCGGGCAAGTGTTTGCGCCAGTAGGGTCTTTCCCGATCCGGTCGGGCCGATCAGCAGGATATTTGATTTTGCCAGCTCGACTTCGCCATCTTTTGCACCACTTTTCAGGCGCTTGTAATGGTTATAAACCGCAACCGAAAGAATCTTCTTGGCTTGGACCTGATCAATCACATATTGATCGAGGATGTCGCATATTTCCTGCGGGGTCGGCAAATCACTTTTTGTCGTCTTCGCGTTAGGATCGCTCTGCGCTTCCTCGCGGATAATATCGTTGCATAGGTCAATGCATTCGTCGCAAATAAATACTGACGGGCCGGCAATTAGTTTGCGCACCTCATGCTGGCTCTTGCCGCAAAAAGAACAATAAAGCAGTTTCTCGCCAACTTTGTCAGTCATTGCTGTGCCTCGTTAACCCAATACTACGTTCAAGCAATTTATGTGCTCAAACGTCTCCCCTTTTTATGGCTGATGCCTGCTCTCTAACACCTTGTCGATAATACCGTATTTCAATGCGTCCTCCGCAGACAGGAAATTATCGCGGTCGGTATCTCGCTCAACGACTTCGATGGTCTGACCGGTGTGCTTGGCCATGATCTCATTTAAACGCTGCTTCAAAAATAATGTTTCTTTCGCATGAATGGCGATGTCAGAGGCCTGCCCGCGAAATCCGCCGGACACCTGATGAATCATCACTCTTGAGTTCGGAAGACACAAGCGTTTGCCCTTGGTGCCTGCGGCGAGCAAAAACGCTCCCATGCTCGCGGCAAATCCGGTACAGAGTGTGGAGACATCCGGCTTGATAAATTGCATCGTGTCGTAGATAGCCAGTCCGGCTGTCACCGAGCCGCCGGGAGAATTGATGTAAAGTGAAATATCCTTATCGGCATTTTCGCTTTCGAGAAACAACATTTGCGCCACGATCACATTTGCTGTCGCATCGTTGACTTCCCCAACCAGAAACACCACCCGCTCTTTAAGTAGACGTGAGTAGATGTCGAATGCGCGTTCACCACGACCAGACTGCTCAATCACCATCGGAATGTAACCAAGCCCCTGCGTCTGATAGTAGTCGCGGGTACCGGGTGCCATTCCGGTCAGATCATATGCGTGTGACTGATAGTCCGTGAAGCTTTTCATGTTCTCTTAATCTCCATAATTTCATCGAACGATTTGGTCGTGGTGGATACATCCAGCGACTTTGCAGCCCACTCAACGACGTTGTCTTCGAGCACCATGCCTTCCACTTCGGCAAGTCGCGACTGATCACTGTAATACCAGCCAACCATCTGCTTGGGATCTTCGAAGCTCTCTGCATGCTCCTCGACCATTGCACGTATTTGTTCAGGTTTGGCACGCAATGCATTTTGCTTCACCACCTCGGACAAAACCAAGCCGAGTTTCACGCGCTTTTCCGCACGCTCAAGAAACAATTCTGCGGGCAATTGCAAATCCTTCGTGGTCATGCCGCGCGCCTCGAGATCTTTCACTGCTTGCTCTTGCAATCTCGATATTTCCATTTCGACCAAGGATCTCGGTAAATCAAGTTCGGATACGGACAACAATGCATCCATCACCTGTTCCTTAGTTTTGGCCTGAATTCGTTTTTTCAACTCTCGTTCCAGATTCGCTTTGATTTCAGCACGCATCTTATTAACGTCGCCATCGACGACACCCAGCGATTTTGCGAATTCCGCATCAACCGGTGGCAGCTTGGGCGCATTGACGATCTTGACGGTCACCGTGAACTGAACAGTTTTCCCCGCAAGTTCAGGCTGGTAGTCTGTCGGGAAGGTGAGATCGAACGTCTTTACGTCAGCGCTTTTCATGCCAATCAATGCCGCTTCGAAGTCGGCAAGCATACGGCCCTCGCCCAAGACAACACCGAAATTCTCAGCTTCGCCACCCTTGAATGGTGCGCCGTCGAGCTTGCCTGCAAAATCTATGACGAGGAAATCGCTTTTTTCGGCGGCACGGTCGGTCTTGTCGTATGTCGCACGTTGCTTACGCAGTGTTTCGAGCGTTTGGTCCACGTCGCCATCGACGACGTCAGCGGTAAGACGCTCAAGCTTCTTGCCGGATAAAACGCCGACTTTGACCTCGGGATAGACTTCGAACGTCGCGGTGAATTCGAATTTATCCGCAGACTCGCCCGAATTTGCAGGCGCAAAGCGTGGGTATCCAGCCACCTGAAGTTGTTGATCCTTTATCGCAGTCGCAAAAGACTGCTGTACAGAATCGGACATCACTTCTTGGCGTACCTGAAAGCCATATTGATTGACAACAATATTGAACGGCACCTTGCCCGGCCGGAAACCAGCCATCTTCGCTGTGCGCGCAATTTGTTTAAGTCGCGACGTAATTTGAGATTCCACTTCTACTGCAGGAAGCGACAGAATCAAATTGCGTTCGAGACGACTTGGGATAATGGCTTGGGTTTGAGCTTGCATAATAAATTCCTAACAGTCTTTGGATTGCTTCGCGCAACATGTTTTGGTGATGTCTTCAGCGCTCACGGCTTTTGCGTTCCCATATGCGGTTACAGACGAAATTACTGAAGTCTGAAGGACAAAGGGATTGCGCTCAAAAAAACTGGCCGCGAGGCCGACAGATTGTTTGGTGCGAAAGAAGGGACTCGAACCCCCACGCCGTGAGGCGCTGGAACCTAAATCCAGTGCGTCTACCAATTCCGCCACTTTCGCATAGGTTCTGCAGTCACGATTTTACCGCAATCCCAATGTCTCCGCGCGAGCGCCATTGCTTATTTATTGACGTGCAGCACAGCAAAGGTCTTGTTTTTACAAATATAATTTTCCTATCCTGCCAATCGCATCAAGTTTGGTTTATCCGGTTATCCCTAGTGCCAGTCGAACATTACGAAAATTTCCCCGTCGCGTCATGGTTATTGCCGAGCCACCTGCGCAAACCGATCGAGACCATTTATGCATTTGCCCGATCTGCGGACGACTTTGCCGACGAAGGCAACCTCTCAAGTGGGGAGCGTATCGCGTTGCTGGATGGTTACGAGCGAGAACTTGATCGCATCGACGCAAATACGCCGTCAACGAACGCATTGTTCGTCAGCTTGGGCGATGTGGTCACCACGCACCAGTTGCCCGTGCAATTGTTTCGCGACCTGCTTTCCGCATTCAGACAGGACGTGACGACCACGCGATACGCAAACCGTGCTGATCTCATGGACTACTGTCGTCGGTCAGCCAATCCCATTGGTAGACTTCTGTTACACCTTTATCGGCAAACGACCCCACAAAATTTAGCGTGGAGCGATGCGATTTGCTCAAGCCTGCAACTTATTAATCATTGGCAGGACGTGGCAATCGACTGGCGCAAAAATGAGGGCGGTCGCGTTTATCTGCCGATGGATGAACTCGCACAGTTTGGGTTGAGCGAAAATGATATTGCAACGCAGCAACTGTCCCCGGCCTGGAGCAACATGATGGCCTTCCAATGTGAGCGCGCCAGAGAAATGATTCAGTTTGGCGCGCCTCTAGGTCGCGTACTCGCAGGGCGCATGGGGGCGGAATTGCGCGTCATCATCGCCGGAGGCA
>JANNRY010000200.1:0-6528 GCA_031401935.1 Betaproteobacteria bacterium
ATGGACCCGGTGCAATTCGGCATGGTGATGCTGATCAACTGCGCGCTGGGTTTGAATACGCCTCCAGTGGGCACCACACAGTTCATCGGCTGCGCCATCGGCGGCATCTCGGTGGGCGAAGTGATGCGCACGATCCTGCCATTTTATGCGGCGCTAGTTGCGGCACTGTTGCTCGTCACTTACGTTCCGGCGTTCTCGATGTGGTTGCCGCGTTTGCTGATGGGATAGTATGAAACTCTAGCATTGGCGGGTCTCTCAGGCTGAAACTGCTTGAAGATGCTCGCCAATGCTAGAGTTTTCTTTTTTTTGCGCGACTATTTGTGCGCCACAGCATTACATTTTCCCCGCATCGGCGTACATTTTCCCGCTGGCGCTGTTCAACCGAACCGAGGGGAAATGATCGTGGCAAAACTGACTGTCAACGGCAAAGCCGTCACTATTAACGCGAGTCCGGACACGCCGCTACTTTGGGCACTGCGTGATGACCTCAAAATGAATGGCACCAAATTTGGTTGCGGCTTGGCGCTCTGCGGTGCCTGCACGGTGCACATCAATGGCGAGCCCGCGCGCTCATGCTCAACACCGCTGTCTGCGTGCGAGGGAAAGAGAATCACCACTATCGAAGGTATTTCCGGCAAGGGCCTGCACCCAGTGCAAAAAGCGTGGATCGAACTCGATGTACCGCAATGCGGCTATTGCCAGTCCGGCCAGATCATGTCGGCGGTTGCGTTGCTGACGAAAAATAAAAATCCGTCGGACGCCGATATCGATGAAGCGATGAGCGGCAATATCTGTCGCTGCGGAACCTATCAACGCATGCGTGCTGCGATCCACAAAGCGGCCGCGCAGATGTCCGGCAAGAAGGAGGCATGAACATGAACACATTAAAAAATAGTGGCCGCCGCGATTTTCTGAAAACCTCCACCGCGTTGTCGGGTGCGCTGATGGTGGGGTTCAGCATCCCTTCTGCGGGCAAGACTGCCGCAACCGCGACGGCAATGAACGGCTGGGTACGCGTAGGCAGCGATAACACCGTCACCATCATTTGCCATCGCGCTGAGATGGGCCAGGGCACTTACACATCGATGCCGATGCTGGTGGCCGAGGAGCTCGAAGTCGATCTGCGTCGCGTGAAGATCGAAATGGCTGGCGCTGACCCCGTCTATATCAATGCACTGCTTGGCGGGCAACTCACGGGTGGCTCCACCAGCGTACGCGATGCGTTCGACGGCCTGCGCAAGGCCGGCGCACAGGCGCGCATGATGCTCATTTCTGCTGCGGCACAGGAATGGAAAATCCCGGAATCCGATTGCCGCGCTGATAACGGCATGGTGTTCAGCAAAGGTGGCAAGAAACTTTTCTATGGCCAACTCGCACCCAAAGCCGCCAGCCTGCCAGTGCCTAAAGATGTCGTACTCAAAGACGCCAAGGCGTGGAAAATTATCGGCAAACCCGTCAAGCGTCTGGACACACCGGCGAAGGTGACAGGCAAAGCAGAATACGGTATCGACGTGCAACTGCCGGGCATGTTGATCGCCTCGTTGGCGCAGTGTCCGGTGCTGGGTGGCAAACCGCTCAGCGTGGACGACACCAAAGCGAAGGCGATGCCCGGTGTTATCGCGGTCGTAAAAATAGACGACGGTGTGGCAGTGGTGGCGAAATCATTCTGGCAAGCCAAGAGTGCGCGCGACGCACTCAACATCACCTGGGACAATGGCAAGGGCGCTGCTCTCTCATCGGCCAGTATTTCGCAGGGACTCAAAGACGCGCTCGCAAAACCTGCTGCGACATTAAAGAAAACCGGCGATGCCGATAAAGCCATGGCTGGTGCAGCCAGGAAAATTGAAGCCAGCTACGAGCTGCCATTCCTTGCCCACGCCACGATGGAGCCGATGAACTTCACCGCCGACGTGCGCAAAGATGGCTGTGACATTTACGGCCCGACGCAATTTCCACAATTGGCCGAAGGTGTGGCGATGCAGCTCACCGGCCTGCCAAAAGAAAAAGTGAAGGTGCACACAACCTTCCTGGGTGGTGGGTTTGGGCGGCGCATCGATGTCGATTTCATCGTGCAGGCGATACAGATTTCCAAAGCCGTTGGCAAACCGGTGAAGTTGATCTGGACGCGCGAAGACGATATGACGCATGACTTCTATCGCCCGGTCAGTTTGAACACGCTTTCAGCCGGATTGGATGCAAATGGCAATCCGGTCGCAATGAAATTCCGGCTCACTTCGCCCTCTGTTACAGCGCGGCTATTTCCACCTGTTGTGAAGGATGGCATTGATCCATTCATGACTGAGGCATCCCTGTTGCCGTATAACATTGCCAACACGACGGTAGAGATGGCGATACACGATGCCGGTGTGCGTGTCGGCTACTGGCGCTCGGTATCGCATGCGTTGAATTGCTTTGCCAACGAAAGTTTTATCGATGAGCTGTCCGCAGCGACAGCGAAAGATCCCGTAGCCTACCGCATGGCGATGCTCAGCGGCAAGGACGCCGAACGTTATCGCAATGTGTTGAGTATCGCGACGGCAAAAGCTGGTTGGGGAAAAGCACCGAAAGGTCGGTTCCACGGCGTCGCGCTGATGGAGGGCTATGGCACTTACGTTGCACAAGTCGCGGAAATTTCCATCGACAAAGGCGCGGTGCGTGTGCATAAGGTCACCTGCGCGGTGGACTGCGGCGTGATGGTAAATCCCGACATCGTCAGAGCACAGGTGGAATCAAGTGTGGCCTATGGATTGTCGGCGGTGCTGTTGTCTAAAATCACCTTCAAGGATGGCCGGGTCGAGCAAAGCAATTTCCACGATTACCCGGTGATGCGCATGAACCAAATGCCGGTGGTCGATGTGCATCTGGTGGCATCCACTGAACAACCCGGCGGCATCGGCGAGCCTGTGGTCGCGACCTGCGGGCCGAGTGTTGCCAATGCGGTATTTGCAGCGACGGGGAAGCGGGTGCGGAAGTTACCGATTGAGGCGGCTGATTTGAAGTCCGCGTGAAGAGGGCCGCGCTTGTTCAACTCGCGCCGTGAGGCGATCCCATAGAAAGGCAGCAGGATAGTTTTTAAATATCCTGCGCGCTTTTCTCGATCATTTTTACGATCCGGTCATCGAGCCACAACTGATGTTGCGGTGCTGAAAAATAGTGATCCGCGTCCGAAACGTAATCGACTTCAAGTAGCGCCATAAAATCGAGATCAGCAAACGCGTCCGCAAATTGTCCGCGGTAGCTGTAGTAGTGATGGTCGCCACCAGCGAAAATATTTAGCATCCGAACGCGTCTTCCGATGAGCTGACCAAGCGCCAATTTCATTTCCGCCTGCGGCGGGAGTAGATCTGCAGGAGCACGTATTGGCCCTCGTGCAGCTTCGCTGGATTGCACCTTCATGGCAGGCAAATCTGCGCGGGCTTTTTTCCCCAGCAACGCATTGATACCGCGGCGGAGTATCGGACGTAAATTTTTCTCTCCTCGCAATAGTGCGGACCAGTTCTCTGTCTTGAACAGAATCCGGCGCCAGCGATAGAGCTGATAGCGTCGAGTGCGATAAGCGAAGCCTTCGATCTGCACTAGCGCCATTACCCGTGCGTCCAATACTGATGCGGCATATGAAACGGCAGCGCCACTGCAATGACCCACAAGCGCAAAGCGCGTTAAACCGGTGAGTGTTGTCACATCATCCATCGCGCATTGCACATCAAATGCCATGCTTTCCAGATAGGGGCGGACATCATGCCGTGGCTCACTATCACCAAGGCCGGAAAGATCGAAACGAATACTCGGAAAACCCTGTGCCGAGAGTCGCCGCGCAAGGCGCACATTCAGTCGGGCGCCACCGACACGGTGCAACGTACCCGGATTCATCAGCACGATGCCGGGACCGCGCAACGGTGTGCCGGGCGGCGGCAAGGTAACGATGCCAAGTAAATTTTTCGTCGGCCCAAACCAATGGGCCTGCTCAAAGAGCGCGCTCATGGCTCAGTCAGGAACTCGATGATGCGTTTCACATGCGCCAGCGGCACAATGATATGGTCGTCTTTGAGCGCGCTATCCCAGTCGCCAAGGCCTGAAATTGTCTCGCGCCGCATTCGGTTGACCATCGCTTCAAGTGCCATTGATGCAGGCCGTGGATTCGACTCGATCAGGAGCGTACAAAACGCTGTCGGCGGCGTGTCGACCAACGACAAGTCTCGCAGGCCATGCTGTAATTTTGCCGTCACCGGAAAGCCGTAAAAATCGAACCCGTCACGTAACGCGTCGGCAGGTGTGGCGTGCGCCTTGCTCATCGCCACCAGCTCATTCACATAGTCGTTTCCAACGACGACAGGCTCCCACAGCACAAGTCGGTCAATATTGCCGACACGCGCAGATGCCTTTGCTGCTAGGGCGGCACCGAGTCGCATCCCCACCAGAGATACACCATGGCCTGCGCTGCGGGACCGGAGATACGCAAGTGCCGTATCGACATCCCCACCCCAGCGCTCGACGCTCGCGTCCGCCGCCTCGCCAGATGAATCTCCAATGCCCGTGTAGTCAAAGCGGAGAACATCAAAACCCTCGCGCGCAAGTGCGCCCGCAAGTCGCTTGAATGCGCCGTAGCAAAGCTGATATTTAGGCGGGATGGGATAGCAAAACAGAACAGCACCGCGCGATGGCGAACAATTGGCTGGATGAAACATGCCAAACAGCAGCCTGTCTGCCGGGCCGAAGTAGACGGGCTCCGGACGAGGCGAGCTATCGACTGGGTCCGTCGTCTCTTCAGCTTCCGCACCGAGTAACGCTGCCAGTGAGGCGATTGTCGGGAAGCGGATCAAATCCGTCACCGTAAGGGGCTTGTCGGGAAAACGGTCTTGCAGTCTGAAATGCACTTGCATCGCCAGCAACGAATCACCGCCGAGATCGAAAAAATTGGCCTCACGACCGGGCGACGGCACACCGAGCGCATCACTCCAGATCGCGGCGAGCTCGGACTCGATGCCGGGACGCGCTGGTGCGCCACTGCTTGCGTTGGCGTCGTTGTTGATGTTGGATGGCGATACGATAGACGCACCTTGACTTACTTTAAGACTTGGCACTGGCGCGGCTCTGTTGAGCGATGGCCCTTCGTCTACTTCTTCGTCAGCGGAAAAATTCTGAATTTTGATATGCGTCGTGAACGGTTTCGCTGATGCGACATCGACGAGGAATTCCCGACGTTCCGGCTCATCCTGAACGCAGCGAAACCCAAGCGTTGAGTAGAGATCGCGAACGATACCGTTTTTCGCCGTCGGCAGGAACACGCCGCGAATTTGCGTGAGGCCATGCGTGCGCGCCAGTCTCAGCAGTTCATTAAAGACTTCCTCCTCGACTTGACGTTTAAGCACACGGCAGCTCATGAGCCAGGTATCCACGACCAACTCCACGCCTGAAATCTTGCCGATTACAATCGCGATGAGGCCGTAATCACCGAAACGGTCACGCAGGCGCATGGAGAACGGCAGCACGCCGGTCTCGGTCATGAGGGCAGTCAGGTCTGATTCCTGACGGCGGATGGTGGTGAGGTTGAATTGATTGCTGCGCGCGATCAGTTGCGCGATGCGTACGATGTCGGCTGAGCGAAAACGATTGATTTCGCCAGTCATGTCCAGTGACCGCAGATAATCATCGAATGAGTGGGCAGCCAATTGCAACGTTTGTCGCTGTGCGGCGACCTGATACTGCTCGCTGCGTTGCGCATCTTCCTCTGTGAGTGCGCGCACATCGAACAGCCGACTGTCCTGCAACTGTTGCCGCCGCTTCGCGGGTTCTGCGTCCAACAGGATGCCATGCACCTCTGGCAATACCTGTCGCACATGCTCGATTTCAGCAGGGTTGTCGTCGATAAAAACGAAGCTGTCCAACCCAAGGCCAAGTTCCTGCGCAATCGCGCGAATGCTGTCCGGCTTCGGTCCCCAATTGGCATGAAATGAGACGACATCATCGAGCCGGATGACCATTTCCGGATGATTTTTAAACGCCGCCGCGACGATTTCATGATCGTTCTTGCTAGACACTGCCAGCAGCAGTCCGCGCGCCTTGAATGACAGCACATGCTGCTGAAACGCTTTGTACGCCTCACCGACCGGATCGGTATCACCCAGGACAATGCCATCGATGCCGTCATCACCGATCACGCCGCCCCAAAGCGTGTTATCGAGATCGAGCACGACCACCTTCGCTGGCGCACGGAAAGGTACGGCCACCAGATGTGCGATTTCGCGTGCGACATCGACCAGAAATTCGGAGGAACCGAGTTGTTTGCTCTCGAACCAGGCGTGGTCATCGGATGCATTGGCAATACCTCGACGGGCACTCAAGAATTCAAGATCGCAGATAGTCACAAAACTCGGCGCATCCGCACCAACGGATAAGTTCACGAGCTTACGAAAGCTCCAATCGGATCCCATGCTGCGGACACGGTACGCGCCGGGATCAATGCTGGGCGCCAACATAAAGTTGCCGAGAATAACGCGGGCACCGGTATGTTGATTGGCGAGCGAGGCA
>JANNRY010000201.1:0-7477 GCA_031401935.1 Betaproteobacteria bacterium
GTTTGCTCCGCGCAGTCTTGGGGGGGTGGTGGGGTTTTAAAGTGAAACTCTAGGACCGGTGTGGATTTCAGCCATAAATGCTGCCTGCAATCACGGCAGTGCTAGTGCGTCACATTTTTGCATCTCAAACCAACCCCCGCCGACTCTGCCCAAACGGATAAACAACCTTCCGCAATTTCGCGCGAAACGCAGCCGACGCCACCGGTTTACTCAATAACGGGCAAGTCGGATTGCGATAGCCGCCGGTTTCCAACGTGACGTCGTCGGCGTTTTCCGACCACAGGCCACCGCGCACCGGCCGAAACATCCAATGCACGTATCCTTGGCGTGAGGCCTCGTTGATCAGGTCATCACTATCGGGCACATCGGCGACGATTGGTGAATCACCATCGATGGAAATTGGCGATGCGCCGAAGGCATGCATGCCCATCACGGTCTCGTGCGAGTCTGCGCCGGGCCGCGCGAACGGCTGCGCCTCAAGCCGTTCGAGGTTCCAGGCACCCAGCTCCCACGCCGTTTCGAGCGCTTCATGATCGAGGTCGTCGAAACGGTCCCAACGTTCATTGATCTGCAACGCTGAGCTCGGCACTGATTGGTAGGCGACCGCGTCGGAATCATCGGTGAGGCGCACCTCGACAAAGCCGTGCCAGTGCAGCGTGAGCACCGTGGGGGTGTTGGTGTGCGGGACTGCGGCTAAGGTGACTGCCACCAGCGGCAGGCGATTGGAAATCATTTGCGATTCGATCAGGCCCAGCAAATTCATCTTCGTCTCCTAGGTCAATGGGTACGAACCAGAAAAACAAATCGTGCGCTTTTGTCTACTTGCGTCTACAGATGCCGCACAGCCATTTCGCCACAACTTTATCGGGCGATGTTGCTAGCAAACGCATTGGTTGGGTGCTAGCGCTTGCTCATGCCCGCCCGCGTGTAAGCGATGCCGTGCTGTCGTTGATTGGCGACTGAAAATCAAGCGCGTAAACAGTGGGTTATCAATTTCAGCGCAACGTGCGTCGGGTAATGGCGACGGGTCAGACGTCAGCGAGATATTTTTGCGTGGTGAATCAGGCACTTAAAAGTTGGCACTTCAATTGCATCAGATGACTCATCAACACTCTGCAAGGAGCCGATCATGGCGAATTTTGTCAGCGCAGAATTAGCGTCTCAAGAACGTTTGCAGCGCCAGCAACACGATCAACGCAGCGAAGCCCCTCCCGCCAAGCGCATGCATGCAGTCTGGCGCGCGGTGTGGTGGCTGTTGCTGATCAACGCGCTGCTGTTCTGGGGCCTGACCGGCATCATCGCGGCCGTGTAAATCTCCTGAAAGCCGGTGATCACGGCGGCGTGATCGCGAAAGGCGTTGTGATACATTCGCAACGCCATGCCGGAAAAAATCACCAATAAAAAAATCGTTGCGCGTTCGCTGGAAAGCGTGTGGCATCCCTGCACGCAGATGAAGCACCACGAACAGTTTCCACTGGTTCCGATTGCGCGCGGCGAAGGCGTCTGGCTGATCGATTTTGAAGGCAAGCGCTATCTGGATGCGGTGTCGTCGTGGTGGGTAAATCTTTTTGGCCACGCCAATAAGCGCATCAACGCGGCATTGAAAGACCAGATTGACCAGCTCGAACACGTAATGCTCGCCGGCTTCACGCATGAGCCGGTGGTGCAACTTTCCGAACGCCTCGCTAAGCTTACCGGCCTCGGCCACGCCTTCTACGGCAGCGACGGTGCGAGCGCGGTGGAGATCGCGCTAAAGATGAGTTTCCACGCCTGGCGCAATGCGGGGAAGTCGGAAAAGAAAAAATTTGTCAGTCTCGACGGCAGCTATCACGGCGAGACCATTGGCGCGCTGTCGGTGACAGACGTGGCGATTTTTCGCGATGCGTATGGGCCGTTGCTTAATAACAATCTGCGTGTGCCATTCCCGGCAAATGAATACGTAGAACCAGCATCCACTGGCATCGCAGCGGCAAACGGCCTTGAAGGCCTCGCCAGTGCTAGTGTTTCATTAAAAACACTCCTTGCCGAACGTCACCATGAAATCGCCGCCGTGATTCTTGAGCCGCTGGTGCAAGGTGCAGCCGGTATGCGCATGTATCACCCGGATTACCTCAAGCGCGCGCGTGAACTTTGCGATCAATATCACGTGCATTTGATCATTGATGAAATCATGACCGGCTTCGGGCGCACCGGGACGATGTTTGCATATGAGCAGGCGGACATCCTGCCAGATTTTGTGTGCCTGTCCAAAGGCCTCACCGGTGGTTATTTGCCGCTCTCTTGCGTGCTGACGCGCGACGAAATTTATAACGCGTTCTATCACGACGATGTCACGCGCGGTTTCCTGCATTCGCATTCCTATACCGGCAGCGCGCTTGCCTGTCGTGCTGCGCTGGCCACGCTCGATATTTTCGAGAGCGATAACGTGATCGAAACCAATCGCCACAAGGCGAAACAGTTTTCAGTGCACGCGCAAATGATTGCCCAGCATAAAAACGTCGAAAATTATCGGCACTTGGGCATGATCTGGGCATTCGATGTGAAGACCACCAAAGCCACTTTCGCGCGTGAATTTTTCGCGGCAAGTTTGCAACGTGGCGTGTTGCTGCGTCCCATCGGCAACATGGTTTACTTTATGCCGCCGTATGTGATTGAGGAAGACCAATTCGCGTGGCTCGTCGAACAGACGATTGCCGTTATTAACGAGGTTTGCCCGTAATGAAATTTAAGCGCGCTCTATTTTCAGCTACGTGTTTGTTTGCTGCATCAGTAAATGGCCAAACCTTGCCACCGGCGGTTGCAGAAGCATTCGCCAAGGTGAAAGTGCCGCTTGAAAACGTCGCTGTGATTGTGAAGGAAGTCGGCGCAAAGGACGCGGCGCTGAAGTTCAATGCCGACAAGTCGATGAATCCTGCATCGGTCATCAAACTGGTGACGACCTACGCTGGCCTCGAATTACTCGGCCCAACATACACGTGGAAAACCGAGCTCTTGAGTGCGGCCGACATGCGCGGCGGCACCTTGCAGGGCGATTTGGTATTGAAAGGCACGGGCGACCCAAAGCTCACGGTTGATCGCTTTGCTGCGATGGTGAAACAGCTTCGTGATCGCGGCCTTGATGAGATCCAGGGCGACTTGATTCTGGATCGCTCATTTTTCGAGAACGTCGCGCACGATGAGGCCGCATTCGATGGTGAGGCCTTGCGTGCGTACAACGTCGGCCCCGATCCACTGCTACTCAGTTTCAAGACTGTGCGTTTTTCGTTTGCGCCATCGTTCGACAATAAATCCGTTTCGATTTCACCGGACGTAAAACCGGCGCAATTGGAAATTTCCAACCGCGTAAAGCTGGTTGATGCCGTCTGTGGAGAATGGCGCGAACGCATCATGCTCGATGTGCAGGAAACCAGACCGGCGCGGTTGCGCGTGACGTTTACCGGTAACTTTCCACGCAGTTGCGGCGAGCGCATATGGAATGTCTCGCTGCTCGATCACGCCAGATTTGTCGGCGGCGTGTTTGCCAATCTCTGGCGCAATAGTGGAGGTAAATGGGAGGGTGCTGTGAAATTGTTGCCCACACCGTCGAAAGCGAAATTGCTTGCCTCAACCGAGTCCCCGCCGCTTGCTGACATGGTGCGCGACATCAACAAATTTTCCAATAACGTCATGGCGCGGCAGTTGTTCCTCACGTTGTCAGCTGACGCCTGGGTCGGCAATATCAAGGAACCCGGCAACGCGAGCCGCTCGGCGCAAATTATCAAGGAGTGGTTGGCCAAGAAAAATATCGCCGCACCTGAACTGGTGCTTGAAAACGGTTCCGGACTTTCGCGCAATGAACGCATCAGCGCATCCACGCTCGCGCAAATGCTCGATGCGGCCTGGCGCTCCAGTGTGATGCCCGAGTTCATGTCGTCGATGTCTTTGTTGGGTCTCGATGGCACCCTGCGTCGCCGCAATCGCGGCGAGAGCATTGCCGGGCAGGCACACGTGAAGACCGGCACCTTGAATGACGCGCGGGCAATTGCAGGCTATCTGCTCGATCAGAATGGCCGCCGCTGGATCGTCATCATGATGGTCAATCACACCAGTGCAGTGCAAACGCAGGCTGCGCAGGATGCATTGATCGCATGGGTATTCTCAAAGCCTTGAAGGCAAGATTAGATCTATATCAAATGCGCGTTTGGCATCGAGGACTATAATTTGACCTGTGATGTCGTGCAATTCTTGTGCGACAGCGTCACGCCTCCACCAAGTAACCCGTGAAATCGGCAGCCGCCAACTTTCTTAATACGCTCAAAGCGTTTCGTTTCAAGCCGCGCATTCTTGCGCACGTGAAAACGTACACTCGCGACGATCTCGTCAAGGATCTCGGCGCGGGGCTAACCGTGGGCGTGGTGGCACTTCCGCTGGCGATGGCTTTCGGCATTGCTTCGGGTGTGCGTCCGGAGCAGGGTATCGTTACCGCCATCGTTGCAGGTTTCCTGATTTCTGCACTCGGCGGAACGCGGGTACAGATCGGCGGCCCCGCTGGTGCTTTCGTCGCGCTCTTGTACGGTATTGTTGAAAAATACGGTGTGGCGAATCTGTTGATTGCGACCATGATGGCAGGCGTGTTGCTATTCGCCATGGGTGCATTCCGGATGGGCAATCTGGTGCGTTTTATTCCTGTGTCGATTGTGATCGGCTTTACTGCGGGCATCGCGGTCATCATCGGCATCTCGCAGGTCAAGGACTTCATGGGGCTCGATATTGCCAAGCCGCCAGCCAATTTTTTCTCGCTGATGTCGGTGATCGCAGACCGCATTCATACCGTTAACTGGATGGCGCTGGCGATAGGTGGGTCGTCACTGCTGCTCATCTTGTTATGGCCGGTTTCGTACAAGCCGCAGACGCAACCGTGGGCGCGCATCATGTCAAAGCTGCCGTCCACCATCGTTGTCCTGATTGTCTGGTCGCTTGCGGTCTGGCTGTTCAATTTGCAGGTCGAGACCATCGGCAGCAAGTTTGGCGAATTGCCCAGAGGGTTGCCGCTGCCGCATTTTCCGGCGTTTGATTGGGAAACGGCACGCAATCTGGTCGCACCCACCATTGCCATTGCGTTGTTGTGCGCAATCGAATCCCTGTTGTGCGCACGCGTGGCCGATGGCCTGATCAACGACCGTCACGACCCCAATCAGGAATTGATGGCGCAGGGCGTCGCCAATTTCTTCACACCTTTTTTTGGCGGCATCGTCGCTACCGGCACCATCGCCCGCACTGTGACCAATATCCGCTCCGGTGCGCGCTCGCCCGTGGCCGGCATCGTGCACGCCATTACATTGCTGGTCGTCATCGTCGCGGCTGCGCCGTTGGCGGGCTACATTCCGCTCGCCGCACTGGCAGCGATTCTGCTGTGGGTCGCGTACAGCATGGCCGAGTGGCGCGAGTTCGCGAAGCTCAAGCAGTTCTCGATGTTCTATCGCATCACCATGCTATCCACGTTTTTCCTCACGGTTGTATTTGATCTGGTGGTGGCGGTTGAAGTGGGGTTGATCCTGGCCAGCCTGTTTTTCATCTACCGCATGTCGTCCCTCACGCGAGTCGATGTCATCGAAATACCGCTTGAGAAATCGAAGCTGCCGGATGGGCGTGTTGTCGGCGCAGTACGTATTTTCGGTTCACTCTTTTTCGGCTCAGTCACGAAGCTCGAAAACCTGCTCGACCCCGCCGGCAAGTTGCCCGACGTGCTCATCCTCGAAATGCACCAGACCATCAATATGGATAACACCGGGCTGGAGGCACTGGAAAGCCTGCACAAATTAATCACCAGACGCGGTGGATTGATGATGGTGGCGGGGGCAAACGAGCAGCCGTTGATGCTGATGAAGCGCAGCGGGTTTGTTAACCGGCTCGGTGAGGATAATCTGCGATCCTCGCTCGAAGATGCGCTCTACATCGTCGGTGCGCCGCGCGAGACGCTGATCGAACCCAAGGTTGCTGGGGACATCTAGCTCAGCTCACCGGCTGCCGATGGTCATTTGATTTGGAAAACGGTCATGCAAAAATTCCCCACACTTTTTATTTCACACGGCTCGCCCCTGCACGCGATCAACGCGGGCGCAGCAGGGGACGTGTGGGCGTCGCTTACGAAGCAACTGCCAGCACCGAAGGCCGTGTTGATGGTGACTGCGCATTGGGAAACCAATCTGCCGATGCTCTCCGGCAATGCCAAGCCGCCAATGATTTACGATTTCGGCGGCTTCCCTGAGGCACTCTACAAAATCAACTATCCCGCCCCCGGCGCGCCCGACATCGCCGCAAAGGCGCACGCGCTGCTGAAGAGTGCAGGGCTGACGGCGGGCATCGATGGCAGTCGTGGTCTCGATCATGGCACCTGGGTGCCGCTGCTGAAAATGTATCCGGATGCGGACGTTCCAATCGTGCAGCTATCCGTGCAGCCGGCGATGAATCCGCGTCACCACTTTGATGTCGGTCGCGCGCTTGCGCCATTGACGAAAGAGGGCGTGCTGATCGTCGGCTCAGGGCATCTCACGCATAACCTGCGTGACTGGATGCAATCGCGCGGGCAGAGCTCGCCTGCACCTTATGTGCAAAAATTTCAGCACTGGGTGTTCGATCATCTCGCCGCACACGATGTCGACGCGCTGACCCGCTATCGGCACGAAGCCCCCGATGCGGTGCGTGCGCATCCGACGGAGGAACATTTCCTGCCATTGTTTGTAGCCCTTGGTGCTGCGGGTGACGATACGGAACCTGAGCGCGTGTTTGATGGGTTTGAGGGGAATGCGCTGGCGATGGATGTGTATCGATTTGGCGCGCACCTTACGAACTGAATTCAAACGGTTTCGTCGGCGTGCCTTGATGAAAAAACATCTGCCATTTTTCGTTCACACAGGTCCATATGGAGCTTCTGTTGGAGTACAGCGGTGGCGCTGTGAGGCCAAAGCGTTTCACAGAACGATAAGTGATCAGCGCAACACCGTCCGCTAAAAGGTGAAGCTTGAAATCGCCCGAAGTCATGTCAATCGTTTCTGTCGCCAAATAATCCACGACCATCTGTTTATTGATGATCCCGCCAGAACTGCCGAATTCGAAGAAGTCTTCGCGCAATAATTGGTGCACGTCGGCCTGCGTCATATTTGGTGTATGCCGTTGAAACGCGAGTTCCAACTTGATGATCTCCTCACGCAACATGTCAACACTCTTTGGCATTTGGTGATCTCGTGAAGTTAGGATACAGAGGCAAAACTACAAATGCAGCCTTGCTCATTCACGGCTAGGATACCGAAACGTAAGCGTGAATGAGGTTGTCGCATGTAAGGGAACTTCTAAAAACCTAAGGAATCTCTGATTAAGTCTACCGTTTAGCGGTTTTGCGCGTTTGGTATCGAAGCAAAACAAATGGAGTGAGACGATCCATGAAGCAACAAACGTTTGGTGCGGTGACTGGATTCGAGAAACACCACAAAGTCACGAG
>JANNRY010000202.1:0-1933 GCA_031401935.1 Betaproteobacteria bacterium
CCGCGCCGGCAAATTCTTTCGCCGCATCTTTGGGCAATTGCGGTTTGCCAAGCTTGCCGTCAAATTTTTTAGCGATAAATCCCGCCGCACGACTCGCGATATTCACATACTTGCCGATAAGATCGCTGTTCACGCGGGCGACGAAGTCGTCCGGATTGAAATCGAGGTCTTCAACTTTGTCGTTGAGTTTGGCCGCGATGTAGTAGCGCATCCATTCCGGATTGAGTCCGAGTTTGATGTACCGCTGCGGCGAAACGCCGGTGCCGCGCGATTTGGACATCTTCTCGCTGTTGAACGTGATGAAGCCGTGCACGAACACATTGCTCGGCACTTTGCGCCCTGCAAATTTGAGCATCGCCGGCCAGAACAGCGTGTGGAAATAAACGATGTCTTTGCCGATAAAGTGAAACTGCTCTACGTCGTCATCCGCTAGAAAATCATCGAAGGAGCGCTTCTCGCCGTTGGCTTTGGCTTTGCCGGATTCGAAATAGGCTTTCAGGCTGGCCAGATAACCCACCGGCGCATCGAGCCAAACATAAAAATATTTGCCCGGTGCGTCGGGGATTTCAATGCCAAAGTAGGGCACGTCGCGGGAGATATCCCAATCGTTCAAATTCTTGCCGTCATCACCCAGCCACTCGGCAAGTTTGTTGACGACCTCCGTTTGCAGTGGCGTTTCTTTCGTCCACTGCTGCAGGAACTGCACGCACTTCTTGTCCGAGAGTTTAAAAAAGAAGTGCTCGGATTTTTTGAGTACTGGCTTGGCGCCGGTAAGCGTCGAGTAGGGATTTTTCAGGTCCGTAGGTGCGTAGACAGCGCCACAGTTTTCACACGAATCGCCGTACTGATCCTTGGTTGCGCACTTCGGACACTCGCCCTTGATGTAGCGATCCGGTAGGAACATGCTCTTCACCGGATCGAAGAACTGCTCGACTTCTTTTGAAGTGATGAGCTTTGAGGCTTTCAGTTTTTTGTAGATGTCCTGCGACAGCGCGACATTCTCTGGCGAGTGCGTTGAGTGCCAGTGGTCGTAGCTCATCAGGAAACTGCGCCAGTCGGCATCGTGCTCCGCGCTCACGCGTGCGATCAGTGCTTCAGGGGTGATGCCTTCGGCTTCTGCGCGCAGCATGATCGGCGCACCATGCGCGTCCGCTGCACACACGAAGTGCAATTCGTGCCCTTGCATGCGCTGAAATCGCACCCAGATGTCGCCGTAGAGTTGGTCGACAATGTGTCCCAGATGGAGCGGACCGTTCGCGTAGGGAAGTGCGGTGGTGACGAATATTTTTCGGGGCATCAAAAACTTCTAGGGTTCGGTGAACGCAAAAACTATTTTATTTCAATGATTTTTCTTCTGGACGATTGTACCAAGGCCTAAACTAATTTGATACACGGTTCCGCAGTGCGATCAGCTAAAATTGCGCAAGCAGTTTTACCTCCCGCCATAAATTTTGTCGAAAATCGAAAGCACCCCATGAGCATCACCAACGAACAAATCCTGAACGCACTCCGCGAATTGATTGATCCAGTCACCAATGAAAATTTTGTCGATGGCAAGTCGGCCAAAAACATCAAGATCGAAGGTAGCGATATTTCATTGGAGATTGTGCTCGGCTATCCGGGCAAAAGCGTGACGGAGGGTATTCGCAAGCAAGTGATTGCGCGCCTGAAAAAAATCGAAGGCGTGCAAAATATATCCGCCAATGTCTACTCCAAAATTGTCTCGCACTCAGCACAGCGCGGCGTGAAGCTGGTGCCGGGCATCAAAAACATCATCGCGGTTGCCTCAGGCAAGGGCGGCGTGGGGAAAAGCACCACGGCTGTGAATCTGGCGTTGGCGCTGGCGGCTGAAGGGGCCAGTGTTGGTATGCTGGACGCTGACATTTACGGGCCATCGCAGCCGATGATGTTGGGTATCACCGGTCGTCCCGCC
>JANNRY010000203.1:0-2532 GCA_031401935.1 Betaproteobacteria bacterium
TACAAGAAAGACGACGCAACATTTGAATGGCATTTTCAGGCGGAGATGGGTGGCCCGCCGCTGAGCGGTGCTGATAGTTGGATTAGTGCGTACAACAATTTGCCCTATGCCGCATTCCGAAAATTCGATGCCTCGCGTCCCCTACGGTTGATGAACCGCTGGCAGTTCGCAAGCAAGTCATTGCCGACCCAAGACGCGTACTATATTCAAGCGAATTTCGTTGGCGAAAATTTCGCGCAAGAATTTCGCAATGCCCTAAACGAGGTCGATACGCAGCGACCGCGCCGCTTGATTGTGGATTTGCGTTATTGCTTTGGCGGCGATGGCAGTCGCGTACCGGCCATGCTGCGTGAATTTATCAAGCGCGAAGACAAGCAGGTGTGGAAGGAGTTTTACCTGCTCACCGGTCGCAGAACCCTAAGCGCCGGCATCATGGCGGCGCAAGCCCTGATGGACAACACAGTGGTGACGGTGTTGGGCGAACCGATGGCCGCGCCGGTTAATAGCTACGGCGATGCCAAATCAATTTCACTAAGCCGCACGGGTTTACATTTGTACCTCTCGACCGTCAGGCATCAATTGGGCAAATCGTCCGACGTCAATCCGTTTTCACGAATTGACATTCCCGCACAAATGAGTTCTGGCGAATACGCCACGGGCGCAGACACGTTAGTCGATGCAATCCTGCGTGGCGACGAGATGCGCAGCCTGCCGGTGATTGCGTTGAGCGATGGCGGCTTGGCCGCGCGGCGGGCATGGGAAAGACGCCAATCAGCATTCGCGGCATTCCCCTGGTGGTCGCCGCCACAAGAGCTCGATTTGCGCCGCGCGTGTGACATCTTGCTAGAACAAAAAAAGATCGTCGACGCGGTTGAATTGTGCAAACTGAATGCCGAGATAAATCCGGGCATATGGAACGTTTGGTACAACTTAGCCAATGCGCAAATTGCGGCAGGGAAGAAGCGCGACGCGCTCGCCAGCTACCGCCGCGTGCTGGAAATCGATCCGAACAATTCAAATGCGGATGAAATTAGGAAAGTGTTTGCCGATGCAGGTGGTCGTTTTTGATGCAAAAGCGATAAGAAAAGCGATCAGGAGTCTGCGTCAATTGTTTTTGCGAAACTATTCACCCTGACCCGTTTATTCCTCATGAAATCCACACAAGAGAGGCAGCGATGACGTAATGAAAGAACAATTCTTCCCATACCGGCTCGACAAGCGATGGTGTGCGCTATTTCTTTTGCTCGGCGTGACCGAAAAAGATGGCGTGACGATCACGGGAAAAGGCGCATTGATCGCAACGTTTGGGCGATTCAAAGCGAAGACCACGCTCGCCAACGTCGACCACACGAGTATCACGGGGTCACACCGCTGGTACACCGCCGTCGGTTTGCGTCTGAGCCTTTCGGACGATGGCGTCACCTTCGGCACTAATCACCGCAAGGGTGTGAGCATCGCGTTCGTTCGCAAGATCCCGAAGGTCATCGGTTTCCGGAAGCACTCGCGGCTGTGGGTCAGCGTTGCGGATCCGGAAGGTCTTGTGGCGGCGATCGGCAAGTAAGCGTAAAACTGAAGGGACCACGCTCGCATTTCCCGAAAAAGTTGATTAAGACTCCCGGACTCGCGTGCCCTCAAGGCCGAAGGAATCAGCGTGAAGGAGTTTTCATTGAAATGCAGTCACAAAAGCAAAAGTGGTCTGCAACGCATTTGGCGTACGTCGTTCTATTTCGCGGAAGGATTTCGCGCGGCGCTAAGGCACCAACACGCGTGCCGACAGGAGTTGCCGTTTTGTGCGGTGTTGCTAAGCGACAAGGGGCCAGGCTCGCATTTCCCAGCGCGAACACAGAGCAATCAATCGATGCCAGACTGTCCAACATTTTCTGAATCACTAGCATTAGCGAGCCTCCCAGGCCGAAAGCGCCTGTAAAACCCCACCAATGCTGGAGTTTGGCTGGCTTCATCGATATTTTTCGCTATGTTGTGCGGGTCTGTCTCTAAGGTCACAATTTGTGACCTTAGTCCGTAGTTTGATTTTCGGCAGGTAAGACTTGATTAACGAGCTGGACTTCTCCCGATAAGCAAGGAGACGCGCTGGCAGAAAGCGCAAGAAATGCAATGATGGTCAAAAAACGTTGCGCGCGTTTCGACCGAGGCGCTTGCGGCAATTCGTGCGCAGGCTGCACTGATGCTCAAAAATGTAGACAATGTCCAATCCGATGAACTACCACCTCAAGGTGCCCGCCATGAAAACTGCACGTGCCGCATCTGTCTACCCACGAGTCTTGCTGGCCGGCGCTTTTTCCGTGTTGGCGGCATGCGCGTTCAAGTCGCCGATTGGTGGATTGCAGCAAGCCGCGCCACCAGTAGCTGCGACGCAACTTGTCACACAGCCGATTGCAACGCAACCGGCGAAACAAGCGGTGGCGACAGCCCATCCACTTGCCACCGAGGCTGCCTTGCGTATTCTCGCCATTGGCGGTAGCCCAATCGATGCAGCGGTCGCGGCACAGATGGTGCTGGGGCTGGTCGAGG
>JANNRY010000204.1:0-10267 GCA_031401935.1 Betaproteobacteria bacterium
ACCTGTACGAGCCGGACGCAAAATCGGTACTCGATGAGTTGCTGGTTCGCTATATCGAGGCCGTGGTTTATCAGGCAGTTGCCGAAAATATCGCATCCGAGCAATCGGCACGTATGGTTGCCATGAAGTCCGCTTCCGACAATGCCAAAAAAGTAATTGGCGACCTGAAGCTCAGTTACAACAAAGCCCGTCAGGCAGCGATTACGAAAGAGCTTTCGGAAATCGTCGGTGGCGCGGCAGCGGTCTAATCCAGTCAAACAGAATTCGTAATATTCAGTCGGAGTCAAAAATGAGTGTCGGACAAGTCGTTCAGTGTATTGGTGCGGTGGTGGATATCCAGTTTCCGCGCAACGATATGCCCCGCGTATACGAGGCGTTGCTGCTGGAAGATTCCGGCGAAAAGTCATTCGCCGAAAAAGGCCTGACGTTCGAAGTCGAGCAGCAGCTCGGTGACGGCGTCGTTCGTTGCATCGCCATGGGATCCTCCGACGGCCTGCGCCGCGGAATGAAAGTCTCAAGCACCGGCGCACCAATTTCAGTGCCAGTCGGTAACGGCACACTTGGCCGCATCATGGACGTGCTGGGCCGCCCGATCGATGAACGCGGTCCTATTCTTACAGATGAGCGTCGCGCAATTCACCAGGCAGCACCGAAGTTCGACGAACTCTCTCCGTCTGTAGAGTTACTCGAAACTGGCATCAAAGTTATCGACTTGATCTGCCCGTTTGCAAAAGGCGGCAAGGTCGGCCTGTTCGGCGGCGCCGGTGTCGGCAAGACCGTGAACATGCTTGAGCTCATCAACAACATCGCCAAAGAGCACTCCGGTCTTTCCGTGTTTGCTGGCGTAGGCGAGCGTACCCGTGAAGGTAACGATTTCTATCACGAGATGACAGACGCTGGCGTTATCAACAAAGACGACCTCAGCCAATCCAAAGTAGCCATGGTGTTTGGCCAGATGAACGAGCCACCCGGCAACCGTTTGCGTGTGGCTTTGTCCGGCTTGACGATGGCAGAGCGTTTCCGCGATGAAGGCCGCGACATTCTGTTCTTCGTTGACAACATTTATCGCTACACGCTGGCCGGAACTGAAGTATCAGCACTGCTGGGTCGTATGCCGTCAGCGGTGGGATACCAGCCAACGCTGGCAGAAGAGATGGGCGTGCTGCAAGAGCGCATCACCTCCACCAAGACCGGCTCGATCACCTCGATTCAGGCAGTTTACGTACCAGCAGATGACTTGACCGATCCTTCGCCCGCAACGACGTTTGCACACTTGGATGCTACGGTCGTGCTGTCACGTGATATCGCTTCGCTCGGCATCTACCCTGCTGTGGATCCGCTGGATTCCACCTCCCGCCAAGTCGACCCGAACGTGATCGGCGAAGAACACTACGCCGTTACCCGCGGCGTACAGGCAACGCTGCAGCGCTACAAAGAGCTGCGTGACATCATCGCGATTCTGGGTATGGACGAACTCTCGCCTGAAGACAAACTGGCCGTGTCGCGTGCGCGCAAAATTCAGCGCTTTCTGTCACAGCCGTTCCACGTTGCCGAAGTGTTTACGGGGTCGCCGGGTAAATACGTTTCGCTCAAGGAAACCATCCGCGGCTTCAAAATGATCGTTGATGGCGAGTGCGATGCGCTACCGGAGCAAGCTTTCTATATGGTTGGCGGTATCGATGAGGCGTTCGAAAAAGCCAAGACAATGCAGTAACCGGCGACACGACAATGGCTCACACACTTCAAGTAAATATCGTTTCAGCCGAGCACGCGATTTTTTCGGGTGAGGCAGAAATGGTGATTGCCCCGGGCGAGTCCGGTGAGCTCGGTATCTTGCCGCAGCACGCGCCTCTGCTCACGCGTATCAAGCCAGGCACGGTCAAAATCAAACTAGTGGGCAAAGATGAGGAAGAAGTGATCTACGTTTCTGGCGGAATTTTGGAAGTCCAGCCAAAAGCGCTGACCATTCTTGCAGACACCTCAATACGTGCTCATGACCTCGATGAGGCCAAAGTTATGGCGGCAAAACAAGCCGCAGAGGAAGCGCTTGCTAACCGTGCAAGCGGCCAGGATAGGGCGCTTGTGGTCGCTGAACTGGCCCAATTGGCAGCGCAACTACAATCCATACAAAAATTACGCAAAAGATAATAAGTTCGGTTATAATCGCAGTACCGTAACGGTTTAGAGGCGCAACACATAACAGGCAGCGGATTACTCCCCGCTGCCTTTTTTTTCGCCCATTTGGATTTGATCCACACTTCGCCAACACAGCCCAACTGTCCTACGCGCGCAGTCAATTCAAAAAATCTGCCACCAGAGCCAATACTGAGAGGGTAAATTATTCGGCAGATATTGGATAATGAGGCGATGAACATGCCGATACAAACCAAATCGTCTGCTGACATATCTGTCGTCATTCTTGCCGCAGGCCAAGGCAAGCGCATGAAATCCGCGCTCCCGAAAGTCTTGCAATCAATCGCCGGTCAGCCGATGCTTTCGTATGTGCTCGCTGCCGCTCGCCAGCTTCAACCACAAAAAATTTGCATCATCTACGGTCATGGCGGCGACCAAGTGCGTGCAACGATGGCCGACGCTGATCTCGCGTGGGCAAAGCAGGAGCCACAATTAGGCACTGGCCATGCTGTCTTGCAGGCGCTGCCGCTGATCGCAACCGATGGCATCACGCTGGTGCTATATGGCGACGTGCCGTTGATACGCGCCGATACGCTTCGCGCTCTTATCGTAGCGGCCCAGTCGGGCAAACTCGCGTGGTTGACCATGCAGGTCGCCAATCCGCAAGGGCTGGGCCGCATCCTTAGAGACGCTTCAGGCGACGTTCGCGCCATCGTTGAAGAAAAAGACGCCTCCGCAGAAGAAAAACAAATTGCCGAAATCAACACGGGCTTTCTCGCATGTCCCACCGCGTTACTTGCCAAATGGCTACCGACCCTCGGCAATGACAACGCGCAAGGCGAATATTACTTAACCGACATTCTCGCGATGGCGGTCAAAGACGGGGTCAGCGTTGAAACGCTTTCTCCCGCACATGAGTGGGAAGTCACGGGCATCAATAGTAAAGACCAATTGGCCGCACTGGAGCGCATCCATCAACTTGATATCGCAAGACGCCTGATGATCGACGGCGTTACATT
This sequence comes from Betaproteobacteria bacterium, assembly GCA_031401935.1. Classification (GTDB taxonomy): domain Bacteria; phylum Pseudomonadota; class Gammaproteobacteria; order Burkholderiales; family Usitatibacteraceae; genus UKL13-2. The sequence goes on from JANNRY010000204.1 coordinate 3,153, forward strand.
GGCCGACCCCGCACGCATTGATGTGCGCGGCGAACTCTTATGTGGCGACGGGAAAAATAACGACGTCTATATCGATGTGAACTGCGTATTCGAAGGCCGTGTAAAACTTGCGCCAAACGTAAAAGTCGGTGCGAATTGCATCCTGCGCAACTGCACACTCGGCGTCGGTACAGAAGTGCTGCCGTTCTCATTTATCGACGACGCTATCATCGGTGACAACACCCGCATCGGTCCCTACGCCCGCATCCGCCCGGGTACGTCGCTGGCAGATGACGTGCACATTGGAAACTTTGTCGAAATAAAAGCAAGTGAATTCGGCGCTGGCTCCAAAGCAAATCACCTCGCCTATATCGGCGACACCACCGTTGGCAAAAACGTGAATATCGGCGCCGGTACCATCACCTGCAATTACGACGGTGCCCACAAACACCGTACTGTGATCGAAGACAACGTGCACATCGGCTCCGATGTGCAATTGGTCGCCCCGGTCACGATTGGCAAAGGTGCCGATATTGGTGCCGGAACCACCGTCTGGAAAGATGTTCCACCCGGCGGCCTTACGCTCAATGACAAAACTCAGGTCAACAACACGGGGTGGAAACGCCCAATCAAGAAAAAGTAGACGTAGGCTCGCATCACTTTTCTTGCATAATTCTGGTCTAGTCTGATGGCCATTGAAGGTCAGCGTCGCGGACGTTTTGGAGAAATCACATGTGCGGCATCGTCGGTGCAATTTCTAATCGCAACATCGTCCCCATTCTCACCGAGGGCCTGAAGCGCCTCGAATATCGCGGCTATGACTCCGCCGGTATCGCCGTCCTCAACGCGGGCAATGACGCCATCAGTCGCGTTCGTCGCGTTGGTCGTGTCGCCGAAATGGAAGCGGGTATTGCCGCCGAAAATCTCACCGGCATTTTGGGCATTGGCCACACCCGCTGGGCCACGCACGGTGGTGTCACTGAGCCAAACGCACACCCGCACGTGTCCAACGACGAAATCGCTGTTGTGCATAACGGCATTATCGAGAACCACGAGGCGCAGCGCGAACGTTTAAAGGCGCTTGGCTACACCTTTGAATCGCAAACCGATACCGAAGTCATCGCGCACCTCATCCATCACTATTTCAAATCGTCCAAGAATTTATTCGCGGCCACGCAAAGCGCAGCACGGGATTTGCATGGCGCCTACGCGATTGGTGTCGTCGCCGTAGGTGCGCCGGATGTGATGATTTGCGCACGCGTCGGTTGTCCATTGCTGATTGGCGTGGGTGACGCCGATAAACATGAAAACTTTATTGCCTCCGATGTCTCCGCCATTCTCCCGGTCACCCGTCGTGTGATGTATCTCGAAGAAGGCGATGTCGCCGAGCTGAGCCGCAAGGGCATCAACGTTGTAGACCGTGAAGGTAACAAAGTTGAACGCGACATTCACACCTCTGACCTCTCCGCCGACGAAACGGAATTAGGCCCCTATCGCCACTTCATGCAAAAAGAAATCCACGAACAACCGCGCGCGATTTCCGACACCCTCGAAGCGTTGCTTTCCGTCGGGGTAAAAAGCGCCTTGTTTGGCGAAGGCGCGAAAGAAGTTTTCAAGGAAACCGAAGCCGTCCTCATCCTCGCCTCTGGCACCAGCTCATACGCCAGCATGGTTGGCAAACAATGGATCGAAACCATCGCGGGCATTCCCTGCAACGTCGAATTGGGCCACGAATACCGCTACCGCGATTCGATCCCGAATCCGAAGCAACTCATTGTCACCATTTCCCAATCCGGCGAAACGCTGGACACCATGGAAGCTTTGAAGCGCGCCAAAGAACTCGGCCACACCAACACCCTCTCGATCTGCAACGTTCGCGAGAGCGCCATTCCACGCGCGTCCAAGCTCGTGTTTTACACGCGAGCCGGCAAGGAAATTGGCGTCGCTTCCACCAAAGCCTTCACCACGCAATTGATCGCGCTGTTCACGCTGGCGCTCACACTCGCGAAGGCGCACGGGCGCCTGACGCAAAAGCAGGAAGCCGATTACCTCGAACAGTTACGCTATGTACCCGGCAGTGTGCAGCACGCGCTGAATCTCGAACCACAGATTCAGGCGTGGGCACAAATGTTTGCCGAAAAACATCACGCCCTGTTTCTCGGTCGTGGCCTGCACTACCCCATCGCACTCGAAGGCGCGTTAAAGCTTAAAGAAATTTCCTACATTCACGCCGAAGCCTACCCGGCCGGTGAATTGAAACACGGCCCGCTTGCACTGGTTGACTCGGAAATGCCGGTTGTGGTGATCGCACCCAACGATGCAATTTTAGAAAAAGTGAAATCAAACATGCAGGAAGTGCGCGCGCGAGGCGGCGAGCTATTCGTCTTTACCGATCTCGATAGCAACTTCACCGAGTCTGAAGGCGTTCACGTCATCCGCGCACCCCGCCACGCCGGCCAGCTCTCACCGATCGTACACGCCATCCCTGTGCAGTTGCTTGCGTATCATGCGGCGCTGATGAAGGGGACGGATGTGGATAAGCCGCGGAATTTGGCGAAGAGTGTGACGGTGGAGTAGTCGTAATTCCCAATGCCAAAACCGCGTATCGTCATTCTTGCAGGGCCGAACGGGGCCGGGAAATCCACCGTCGCAAAATACCTTCTTACCGAGAAATATTTAATCGACGAATTTGTGAACGCAGACTCTATCGCTGTTGGGCTTTCAGCATTCGCTCCCGAGGCAGTGGCGTTTGAAGCGGGTCGTATCATGTTGCGGCGCATAGACATGCTCTTGAAAAACAAGAGCAGTTTCGCTTTTGAGACGACCTTAGCGAGCAAGTCTTTCACACGATTGATCGAGCGCGCTCAGATGGAGGGCTATTTTGTTTCGTTATTGTACGTCGCGCTGCCATCCGCGCAACTTGCCAAGCGACGCGTTGCAAGGCGTGTGAAAGAAGGCGGTCACTCTATTCCGGATAGCGTAATTGACCGACGTTTCTATCGTTCGCTGGACAATCTGATGTTCCGCTATCGCAAGGTTGTCGATGAATGGTTTGTGTACGACAATGCAGAACTGAGGACGCCTACGCTTGTTGCGCATGGGCACGGAGCAATTGAAAACATCGTTGAGGAACAAAAATGGCAAAGACTACGGAAGCTCGCAAAGACAGGCGAGAAGTAGGTAATCCTACCGAGCCGGAAATTCGTGCCGCAATGGGAAAAGCCATTCGCGAGATCAAACGTCGGGCAAAGTTGCAGAACATAAAGCTCGTTGTGGCAAACAAGAAATCGTGGGCTGTCCCCAAATAGCTCCATCCTTCGTCTCAAACTCATTGTCCGTCATGCTTAAACCTATACTTATTCTATGTCTCGTCATCTCGCGAATGGCGCTTGCGGCTTGCGAAGTCGCTCCGCCAAACGATCAGACTAAGATTTATCTCCGGTCACACCAGACCCATCATTTCAACGGCGAAGAGCCAACCGACGTAGTTGACGAACTAAAAATCTGGGATGCTGAGAAGGTAAATGCATGCTTTCTGCTCAACACCATTGGGCCAAATAATCATGAATGCGACGTTTCCGGAAAGGCGCAGAGGCAAACGCCGAACTTAAAGAGGGGAATTGCAAATTGACTTTCAAGCTCGCCTCGAAGAGTGTCGTGTTGACCACATCAAACGGTTGGACGCGTTTAGAAACGTGTACTAAGCAACGATGTGGCATGTATGGAGCAGTCGAACCCGGAATCTTCGAGGCCAAGTGAATTCAAACCCAAGAAAGCGTTCTTTAGAGGCCAACATTAGTTGTATTGGAAGTACAAAATGAATTTCGCGATCACTAGTACTGGCGTGCCTTTACAGCCATTTACGGCCTGAACACTTCACCAGTGCTAGAGCTTCACCATTTTTCGCGGCCTATCACGTGCGCTACCCACAAAAATAATCCACCTTCGCAGATCGCGGCAATTTCTTTAACGCTGCCTCCGCCCGCGACGCACTCGCGCGATCTGGAAATTCCATCACAGCAATTACGCGCTTAGGCGGATTGGCGCGGGTGTAGCGTGCGCCGATGCCGAACACGTGTTCGGCAAAGCGCCGCTCGAGATCACTGGTGATGCCGGCGTAGTAAGTGCCGTTTTCACATTCGAGCAGATACAGCATCCAGGACGAGGCAGGCGTTGGTGCAGCGCTGGAAATTTTTCTTGATTTCACGGTGCATATTGTCACCGAATTCGGTTTGGTCAAGTTTGTTAATGCGCGTTACAATTTTTACATGACGACACCCAATCCAGCACTTTCCAAAACCACCATCGTGTCCCTTCGTGAAATCACCAAGGACAGCGTGCGCGATTTCTGTCGCATGGCAGTCGGGCCCGGTCAGGAAGGCCTGGTGGCACCGAATTCAGTTTCTATCGCGCAGGCGTATTTCCACAAAGAGGCGTGGTTTCGCGGCATCTACGCTGACGAAACGCCGGTGGGCTTTGCGATGATGGAAGACTGGTCGCAAGTCGAGGGCGTTGAGCCTGAGCTTTATGAAAGTAAAGCTTATGTGGCGTTATGGCGCTTTATGATCGATGCGCGTTACCAAAAATTCGGCTTCGGCGCGCAGGCCATGCACCTGCTCATTGCGCACGCGGGGTCGCGTCCGGGTGCCGCGAACATGCTGCTGTCGTTCGTGCCCAAAGCAAACAATCCCGAAGAGTTTTACAAACGCTTCGGTTTTATCCAAACCGGCGAGGAGGACGAGGGCGAGCGCATTATGAAGTTGCCGCTCTAATCCCCCGCCTGATCAGCAACGCGTCAGCCGTCCATTTCCACGTAGCCCGGCTGCGCCCTCACCCGATCAATCCAGGCGCGCACCGCTGCGTATTTGACCAAATCAAATCCACCTTCGTGCGCCACATGCGTGTACGCATACAAGGCGATGTCGGCGATAGAATAGCGCCCGCCGACAAAAAACAGCCGCCCCTTCAAGTGCTGCTCCATCACATCCAAAGCCTGGTAACCCGGCAACATTTTTTGCTGAAGCCGGTCTTCATGTTCTGCGGGGCGGCCAAGATAGCGCACAATGTAGCGCGCCGTCGCGATGAATGGCTCGTGGCTGTATTGCTCAAAAAACATCCATTGCAATACTTGTGCGCGTGCTAGCCGGTCGTCCGGCAGAAACGCGCTGCCTTCGGCCAAATAGTGAAGAATGGCGTTGGACTCGGCAAGCAAAACACCGTTATCAAGCTCCAGCAACGGGATGCGTCCGTTCGGATTCTTGGCAAGAAATTCCGGCGTGCGCGTTTCTTTCTCCAGAATATTTACGTGAATCCACTCGTACGGCTGGTTTAGTTGTTTCAGGATCAGCTTCACCTTGAAACAGTTGCCCGAATAAATGTCGCCGTAAACTTTCAACATGTGAGCGCCCGTGAAAAATCAGAATGCGCTATCGAAATTGGCACGCGGCAACGCGAGACCACCGACAAAGGTGCGCCAACATTCTGGCGTGTTGCATGAACTGCATAATGTATTTTTTACTTGTTCCAGTGTCGTTTCAGCGACCATCTCCTGACGATAAAACACCAGCTCACTAGCGGCCATCGCCTCGATCACCATTCGGCCACCAGGTCTGACTGGAAGCCGTTCGCCGGGTTCGAGCACGTGGTCTGCGCCGCCGCCTTCGAACGTAATCCAGAGCGTGCCGCGTACGCATTCAATGGCCAATCCGTGCGCTTCCTTCGTGGAGGCCACCTGGCCTCGCTCGAGCGTCAGCCGGGTCTCAGTGCCTTCTTTGTCACCAGTGCTGTAACGTACGGTCATCGTTTTCATGATTGCCCTCGCGGTCTTTAATGTGAAATAATTTGCTGTATCGACATTGGCACAGCGTGTTGCGAAGATGTAATTTAATCCTGTAGCGCTGCATGCACAAACGATGATTTTTAGCCTAAATGTTTAGTTTTTTTCACATAAGCCATGAAGCGATTACCCCCTCTCACGACGTTGCCGGTGCTGGAAGCGGCCGCGCGCCTGCAAAGCTTTTCCGCCGCCGCCGTTGAGCTCAACGTCACGCACGGTGCCATCAGCCACCAGATCCGCTCGCTCGAAGAAAGCGTCGGTGTGGCACTGTTCGCCCGACAGGGGCGCCGCGTGGTGTTGACCGCAGAAGGCGCAGCGTTTGCCGAGGCGATACGCGCGGCACTCAGCAAAGTATCCGAAGCCGTCGAAGCGCTAAGCCCGATCGAGCGCGAACGCAAACTAAAAATCAGCGTATTGCCATCATTTGCGAGTCGTTGGCTAATGCCGCGGCTGGGGAAGTTTCTGGAGGCCAATCCGCAGTACGAAATTGCCGTCGAGGCCAATCAGACCAAATCAAATTTCACATCCGACGGCGTGGATGTGGCGATTCGTTTCGGCATTGGCCCTTGGGCCGGGCTGCACAGCGAACGCCTCGCGGGCGATAGCTACTTCCCGGTGTGCAGCCCAAAATTTCGTCGTGGCAAATTGCCGACCAAACCCACACAGCTCGTCGGCTTGCCTTTGTTTCGCAACGATCCTGAACTGTGGGAAAAGTGGTTTGCCGCCGCCGGACTGCAAGCGGCACCGAATCCGACCGGTATTGATTACAACGACGCCGCGATTTTTCTACAGCAAGCCATTGCCGGTGAAGGTATCGCGCTGACGCGGCGATCGCTGATCGCCGATGATTTCAACAACGGCAAACTGGTCCGGCTATTCAATATCGAAATCAAATCAGACAATGATTACCATCTGGTGTGTTTGCCGCAAAATGCAAACAGCCGCAAGGTGCGCGCATTCCGCGACTGGATGATCAACGAAATCGATTGGCCGCAAGAATGATGTCGCAGTCGGACCAAAATTTCCGCGCTAAAATTTCCTCATGACCACAAACGACCACCAACAAAACGCCAGCCGCCGCTTCACCCTCGATAACCTCGATATCCGCGGACAGGTGGTGCGCCTCACGGACGTTTGGCGCGACATGCACGACGGGCGCCATTACCCTGACAACATTCGCCAGTTTCTGGGCGAGCTCGCGTGTGTGTCGGTATTGATCGGCGCAGGGTTGAAACGCCCCGGTCGTGCGGCATTGCAAATTCAGCAAAAGCCCGCCCGTCAGGGTGGCGTCGACACCTTT
>JANNRY010000205.1:0-2617 GCA_031401935.1 Betaproteobacteria bacterium
GACATGGGCGTCCTGCAAAATGCGCCGCGACAACGCGAAGCTATTGGCAGCAATCATGTCGCTTTGCGCGTAAATGTAAAAGGCGCCCTGCGGCTCGACGGGAATTCCAAATCCCAACCCGCGCAATGCGGGCATGAGGAAATCACGGCGGGCCTGAAATTTAACGCGGCGCTGCTCGACGATATTGATGGTCTCCGCATCGAACGCAGCCAGCGCCGCATATTGCGCGGGTGTTGAAGGCGAGATAAATAAATTTTGCGCCAGCTTTTCCACTTCACGCACATATTGCGGCGGCACGACCAGCCAACCCAGGCGCCAGCCGGTCATCTGGAAATATTTCGAGAAACTGTTGATGACGAACATGTCATCAGCGATGGATAACGCGGTCGATGGCGCAACGCCGTACGTGAGGCCCTGATAAATTTCATCGACGATCAGCGTGCCGCCGCGCGACACTACTTCGGCGTGAATACGCCGCAACTCATCCACTGCGACCAACGTGCCGGTGGGATTGGACGGCGACGCCACCAGCGCGGCCACGCTGCGCGCACTCCAATTGGCTGCGATGTGGCGCGCAGCCAATTGGTAATCACTGTCAGGGCCAACCGGAATCGTCTTCGGCACACCTTCCATCGCGCGCACGAAATGGCGATTGCACGGATAGCCCGGATCGGCCATCAATACCTCATCTCCCGCATTAAGCAGCACGCCCATGGTCATCAACAACGCGGCACTGGAGCCTGCGGTGACGATAATGCGGTCACTGGAAATTTTGACGTGATACTTATTCCAGTAGAAGTGCGCGATAGCTTCGCGCAGAGGCTGGATACCGAGGGCCGAGGTATAGAACATGGGCTTATCAAAGAGCGCCTTGATGGCGGCGTCGATGATCGGCTGCGGCGTCGAGAAATCAGGTTCGCCGATTTCCATGTGGATCACGTCTTTACCATGCCGCTCCAGCTCGCGTGCGGCGGTCTGGATTTCCATGACTTCAAACGGCGCGATATGGGCCATGCGGGCAGCGAGGCGATGGTGTTTTTCTGGTTTCATTTATCTAGTTCGTCCCATGCTTTGCTCACCCGCTTGATGCTAACCGGCAGCGGCGTCCGCAGCTCCTGCGCATACAAACTCACGCGCAACTCCTCAACCATCCAGCGGTACTCAATATCTTTCGGGTCCAGCGAGGCCGCCACCGAGAGCGCATTCTGCCACAGCGGCCGGATGGACTTGTGCTGCTCCAGATCGCGCTCCATCGCGCCCTGCCGTGCTTTGTTCAGGCGCAGCACAATCGCTTTCAAATAGCGCGGATAGTGCAGCAGTTGCTCCACATTGGTGTCACGCAAAAATTCCTTGCCGAACAATATCCGAAGCTGCCCTTCGATATCGGGGCCAATATGCTCCCAGCCTTTAACGTAACGCTCCTCGAGCAGCTTGCGCGCTTCTGCTGTTAACGTCAGCGCCTCATCCATCGCCTTGGCAAGCGACGTTCCCAATGTCATCACCCGGGTTTTTCCCCCGTCGCGCGAGGCAGCGTATGCAACTTGCGTGCGAATCAACGCGGGCTGCGAATCGACAAAGGTGCTGGTAAATGCGGCAAACACCAGTTCGTGTGCGATTGCCTGTTGCGCGTGATTCTTGGCCTCCGGGAAATAGTGCGCGTACTGGAATGCGGCGACGGGCGAAAATTTGACACTGCGCTCAAGGAATTTTGCCTGCTCCACCAGCTCCAACAAAAACAGGCGCGTGAGTCCACGGCGATGTTGATAACGCGCAGCGAGCGCTTCGTCGAAAATCTTGATCTCGACTGAATCGACGTTATCCACCAGCGCCGGAAAACCATCGTAGCGCACGCTGGTTTTTTCGAAATTGATGGTCTCTGGAATATCGCCAATATCCCAGCGTGTAATGCCGTCGCGTTCGAGGCGATTCTTGTGCAGTGTGGAAAATACCGTGCGGGAGGCGTCGGCAAATTGCAACTTCAGTACGGCAAAATCGCGCGACATGGCGAGCTCCTTGCCGTCGCCATCCACCACGCGAAAATTCATGTTCAGGTGTGGCTGCAATCGTGCCGGATCCCAGCTTTCGCGCGATACTTCAAGCCCCTTCTCGCGATGCAAAAAAGTTGCCAACGCATCGGTCAGTGGCACTTCGGCTTTGGTAAGGTCGCTCATGCCATCCTGCTTCGCAATGTAGCTGATGAACTCGCTGACCGTCTCGGGGACCGGCACAATCTGGCTGCGCAATCGCTGAGGAAGGGTCTTGAACAACGCCGCCGCCTTTTCGCGCAGCATGCCCATTACCAGCCAGTCGAAGCGCGCCGCGTTTACCTGGTTAAGCACCGATACCGGCAGGGTAGTGGTGACGCCATCCATGATGTGCGTAGGCTCGAAACGGTAGGCGAGCGGATAGGCGGCACTGCGATGCTTGAGCGCCTTCGGGTATAACTCAAAGGTAATTTCAGAGGCGGCACGGCGCATCAATTGTTCGCGCGTGAACAGCAGAATTTGCGGATTATTTTTTTCCGTGTCTTTGCGCCAGCGCTCAAAGCCCGCCATGTTCACTACGTCCGCCGGGATAACGGCGTCGTAAAGCGCAAACATATCGTCGTCGTCGATCA
>JANNRY010000206.1:0-22496 GCA_031401935.1 Betaproteobacteria bacterium
AACACAGGTACCAAAAAGAAGAAGCACCGATCTTCGCTTCCCCGCGTACTTGCCAGACAGCGCAGTACCAGGCTGGGTCGATCTGATGCCTCTTCGTCAGCTACTACAACTCGATTCTGGGACATACAAGGTTGGGATGGGGATCTATTCGCAAGCATCGCCCCCATCCCAACCTTCCTTGCAGGACGCGCATTCCCCTGCATGGGAATGCCGTTCGGCAAGCGCGACGTACACGTCGCGAAACCCTTGCCTCACCCCCGTTGCCGGGTGAAGGAGCCGGTCGGTGAAGTCGAAAATAAGTCGCAATGAATGACCAGCCGCTAAGCTAGCCGCCCTCGCCTTCGTTTCCTGATGAACCGCCGGAATTGCCGCCGCTATCGGGTACGTTCGTATTGGCTGCACCAACGGCCTGCGCGCCTGCGCTTCTCGGACCGCGACGTGAGCGCCGACGGTTTTTTGGATTACGTTTTCTCTCTCCGCCCGGCGCTGTACTCTGTCCTACGTTCGGTGCAGCATTTGCCCCACCGCGATTGCCATCGAACTCAGCCGCTGTGCGCGTGTTCCCCGCAGAGTCATTGCCTGGCAACCCTTGGGCGCCATCCGCTGTCATCCCCGGCATTGGCGGCTTGCGCCCGCGCTCACCGCCGCGGCCACGACCACCGCGCCCGCGAAGACCGCCACGGCCTTTGCGCTGCTCATTGTTGTTATTGCGGCCACTGCGATTCTCACCGCCTGTATTGCCAATGTTGCCGAAATTACCAATGTTGGCATCGGCTTCAGTGTGGTCAATATGATGCGGCAGCGGCTCCACCATGATGGCATTACCGATGTCGTCTGCCGCGTCGATAGCATCCAAATCCACGACCGGCCCAAGCTCATTGCCCCGCTCCGGAGCCGGATGGGCACCGGGCGCGCCGCGCGTCGGGCGTGGCTCACGGCGCGGTCTTTTTGCGTTCGATGGTGATACGCCAGCCGCGCCGACTTCATTTTTCATGCCGACCCAGCCGAGCACACCATTGACCTGTCCTACATCCAGTTCCATTAACTTGCCACGCGCCAAACGCGGCGGCAATTCAATCTTGCCGAAACGGGTGCGTATCAAACGTGACACCGTGAGGCCCTGCGTCTCAAACATTTTGCGCACTTCGCGATTGCGGCCTTCCTTAATCGTGACGTGGTACCACTGATTCACGCCTTCGCCGCCGCGTTTATCGATAGTATCGAAGCGCGCAGGCACGCTTGGCTCGTCGGATTCTTCGTCCGCATCAATATTTACGCCAGTGAGCAAGTTATTGGTTTGCTCGTCGGTGAGTTCACCGAGGACGCGCACCGCGTATTCACGCTCTACCTCGTAGCGTGGATGCATCAGGCGGTTCGCCAGTTCGCCGTTGGTCGTGAAAATGAGCAGGCCGGAAGTATTGATATCAAGACGACCAATGGCGACCCACTTGCCGTTTTCAACACGCGGCAGATTATCGAACACGGTGATGCGGTTGCCCGGATCGCTCGTAGTGACGATCTCGCCCTCGGGCTTGTGATAAAGCAAAATGCGCGGCAGATCTTCATCGAATTTCAGCTTGACCGGACGCTGATCGACCATGCAGTTATCGCCCGGCGAGACTTGCGTGCCGGTGGTGGCGACAATGCCATTGACCATCACGCGGCCCGACGAAATCATAATTTCCATATCGCGACGCGAGCCGTGGCCCGATTGCGCCAGTACTTTATGTAGACGTTCACGCTTGACGTTCGCCTGGCTCGCAAGTGCCTCGGCGAATTGGCCGGATTTTACGTCGTCGCCAACGCGGCGAAAATCGGTAACCTCTGAGGGAGAAGCGCTCATCGGTGGGGCGCGGAAAGGGGTCTTTTTGCTGCCGCGATTATTCCGCGGTGGATTGCGGGGTTGGCCGCGCGGCGCACCGCTGGCGGGACCATTCGCGCCAACGATCTGACCTTGCCCGTCCGGTACACCACGTCTGCCGCGCTTCTGGTTCCTGCCCTGTCCTGTGCCTTGGCCTCTGGCTACTGCGCCTTGACCAACTCCCTGACCTGCAGCAGGCCCACGCCGTTGCCCTTGTGGGCGCGGCTGACCATCGCCACGCAAGTTTGGCCCAACACCACCAGCACCCTGGCCGCCTTGGCCAACGCGACCAGCCGGATTGCGTGCCCTGCCTTGACCTTTACCCTGATTTTGCGATTGCAAAGATGATTGCGTTTTACCTTGTCCGCCGCGTCGGCGTTTGCCCGCGATGGTATTGCCTACATTGTCTGCATCCGAACCCGCGCCACGGCGTTTGCCGCCAGCGGGTCCAGCCCCGGACTTGCCACGCCGCGCCCGACCACGATCTTCGCCACCGCGACCAGCTTCCTTTTCTTCACCGATGTAACGGCCATCGACGTACCCACGTGCGGTAACTCCGACGACCACGCGCTTAACCATGATGACGCTCCTCCGTATTGAGGCCATCGCTCTCGGCGGCCTCATGATGCACTTGCTCCGCAGGCGGCTGGCCCGCATCGGGTTCAACAAAATTGTTTGATTCCATTCCCGGCAGTGCCGGGTTTGCATTGAATGATTCACTCATACCAACACCTGAAAGGACCGCACCTGCCTGTGTCATGTCGAGGGTTGCTTGCAGTTCGTGCAGCGGCGGCAATTCTTCCAGTGACCGCAAATTCAAATCATCCAGAAAGTGTCTGGTGGTGGCGAACAATGCAGGGCGACCAACGACTTCCTTGTGGCCGATTTCATCAATCCAGCCGCGATCCTGCAATGTTTTCAGGATATGCGGCGACACCTGCACGCCTCGAATATCTTCAATGTCAGCCCGCGTGACTGGCTGGCGGTAGGCAATGATGGCGAGGGTTTCGAGCACGGCGCGCGAATATTTCGGCGGTTTATCGTTGGTCATTTTGTCGAGATACTTTTGGTATCCCGGTTTGATACGAAAGCGGTAGCCGCTTGCCACCAGCGCCAGCTCCACACTGCGACCAGTCCATTCGTCACGCAGCTCGTCGAGCAGATTGCGGAGAATATCGGCACTGAGTTCACCGTCAAACAGCCGCTTCAGTTCATTGAGTGCAATCGGCTCTGAGGCGGCCATCAAGGCCGCTTCGAGCGCACGCTTGGCCTCTGCAATTTCAATGCCGGGGGGTGTCTCCGTGATTGCGGTTAAGTGTTCATCATCGAGCGTCAAGGCTGAGATTGCTGTGCCTGTTTCAGGCATCGCTCCAGTCGGCTTTTCAGCCGACTCTGAGGGTTCAGCTTTTAAATCTGCATGTTCATTGGACATTGTCATTTCGCCTACCATTCATCACTATCCTTGGGAAAGTTCGAGCAATGGTGGCTCGGCTTCCCGCAACTTCACATAAATCGGGTCGAAAGCAGCGCTCTGGGTGATGTCGATGAGCGATTCCCGCGCCAGTTCCAGCACCGCCAGAAAACTCACCACCACCACGGACACGCCTTCTTCCGGTTGAAACAATTCGTCAAAACGCACGAAACCGTGGCCGCCGAGGTAGCGCAAAATGCGCGACATGTGTGACCGCACCGACAGCTCTTCACGCGTCACGCTATGTTTTCTGGTGGCCTTGGCGCGATTCAAAATTACGCGCCACGCTTCCGTCAAATCGCCGGCTAAAACTGTCGGCACCCGTGTGACAAGGCTTTGTTCGATCAGCACATCGACAATCGCAAAATCGCGGTCCTTGCGTGGCAATTGGTCAATTGCCTGCGAGGCCGCCTTCATTTGTTCGTATTCCATCAAGCGCCGCACCAACTCTGCGCGCGGGTCATCAGGTTCGGCTTCGTTTTCGCGCGGCGGGCGCGGCAGCAACATACGCGACTTGATTTCGATCAACACTGCCGCCATCAGCAAATATTCAGCCGCGAGTTCAAACTGGTTTTCCCGCATCGCTTCGACATACACCATGTACTGGCGGGTGAGATCTGCCATCGGAATATTGAGGATGTCGAGCGAGTGTTTGCGGATGAGGTACAGCAGCAAATCCAGCGGGCCTTCAAATTCGTCAAGAATCACTGAAAGCGCATCGGGCGGAATGAACAAGTCAGCCGGCAAATCGGTGATCAGTTCGCCTTTGATCTTGGCCACCGGCATCGCCATATCCAGCGATGCCTGCGTGTTGTCGACGATGAGTTCTACGCTCATTGCTTCTGTTCGACCGGATAGGTCAATGCGATGGCGGCCTTCGCCATGCCCGCATTGTCGTGGCCAACACCAGCCACGTACTTTCTTTGCCACGAAAATGTCGCGCCCAAGTCCTTTGCGGCAATGATCGCGGCAGCGTAAAAATATTCTCCTCGTGCGAGGCGGTTTCGCCCTTGCTCGTTGGCGCCAGCACTTTTATTGAGACTGGCATCGTTGCCATCGGTGTCCTGATCTCCCAACATCAACACAAACGGCCGCGAAAGCGCCTGCCGCGCGATCATCGCGTCAACACGAGAGCCGATGGTGTTGTACGGGAATTTATAAGCGGTTGCGCCGATACCCCACTGTGGCAGCGTGTACCAGCCAGGGTTGGCTGCGACAATCGGATCGGCACGGTGGTTCGGATTGAAGAGGTGCAAGCGGTGCACAAACTGGCCACCCGCCGAATGTCCAAACATGCGGTATGACCCCGCAGCGAAACCGTAGCGCGTCTTTAATTCGTCAAACAAGTGTTCGGGAACAGCGAAGCCCCACTTTGCCGGATCAGGCTCGATGGTTGAACGCCCAAGGCTGTAATCGTCGTCTCTCGGAAAATGCTTCCGCGTGAACTCTGGGGCGACCACGATAAATTTTCGCGCCTTGGCAAATTCAACCCAATTGTTCAAGTATTCCTCGCCGTTACGCTTGACGCCGTGCATCACAAATTGCAGCGGACATTTGTTATCGCAGGCATCGGGCACAAACATCCACACTGTCACCGGCCGGGTGGGATCGCCTTTTTGATCGACAAATTCGAATTGTGTTTTTCCGCGCGGCGCCGCTATTGGTGCAGCAAGTACAGGCGATAGCATCAAACCAAGCGCCGGTATCAAAATGAAATGCCGGACATTCACGAAAAACTCAGCCCCATCGCATCGCGCACTTCGCGCATGGTTTCTTCGGCAACATCGCGGGCTTTTTCGCAACCATCGGCGAGAATATTTTTCACCAATGTTGGATCTTCTTCAAATGGTGCCGCACGTTCGCGCATCGGTTTCAATTCCTTGATGATGCCGTCGATCACCGGCTGCTTACATTCAAGACAACCGATGCCCGCGCTCTTGCATCCTTCAACCACCCATCGTCTCGTGGTTTCGTCTGAATACACCTGATGCAGGTTCCATACCGGGCATTTTTCCGGATCGCCCGGATCGTTGCGACGGACACGCGCGGGATCGGTCGGCATCTTGCGGACTTTTTCGCTGACGGTTTTTTCGTCGTCGCGCATGTCGATGGTATTGCCGTAACTCTTGGACATCTTTTGGCCATCAAGACCAATAAGCTTTGAAGTCGGAGTGAGCAACGCTTGCGGCTCCGGCAGAATCACCTTGCCGCCGCCTTCGAGGAAACCAAACAGGCGCTCGCGGTCGCCCATCGACAAATTTTGCACGTCGCCCAGCAAGTCGTGCGCTTCCTTGAGTGCGGCGTCATCGCCTTCCTGCTGAAAGCGAGTCCGAAGCACGTTATATAACTTGGCTTTTTTTGCGCCGAGCTTTTTGATGGCCGCTTCGGCTTTCTCTTCAAAGCCTTTTTCCCGACCGAACAGATGATTGAATCGTCGCGCGACTTCGCGCGTGAGCTCAACGTGCGACACCTGATCCTCACCAACGGGCACGCGATTAGCGCGATAAATGAGGATGTCGGCGGCCTGCATCAATGGATAGCCGAGAAAACCGTAGGTGGCGAGGTCGTGACCGCGTTCACCAAGCTTCTGCATCTGGTCTTTATACGTCGGCACCCGTTCTAGCCATGAAAGCGGCGTAAAGAACGAAAGCAGCAGCGTCAATTCAGCGTGCGCGGGCACTTTTGACTGCGCGAACAGGGTCGCCTGCGCGGGATCGATGCCAGCAGCAATGTAGTCGATCACAAGTTCGTAGGTATACGCCTCGATGACCTCGGGTGTTTCGTAATGGGTGGTGAGCGCGTGCCAATCGGCCACGAAAAAGAAGCACGGATATTCGTGCTGCAATTTCGCCCAGTTTTTCAGCGCGCCATGATAGTGGCCCAGATGCAATCGACCCGTAGGCCGCATGCCGGAAAGAACTCTGTCAGGAAACATACGTGGGGTTTAAACCCTCAATAAGCAAAGTGTTACGCAGTTGATGTACAAATAGTGCGCAAAGTAAGGTGGATCAATCGATCATTGGATCAGATCAGGCGGTCTTGCTGAGATCACGCTACTAAGCAAAGCAAGTTAACACTTTGCCGCGTTATCGGGATCTCGTTACCGCACTTGATCAATCGGCTGCAAAAGGTTCGCCGGGAGGCGAACGGTGCATCACTGCAGCGATCAAGACAGGCCTATTATAGCGTATATCGATTTCATGCTGATATCTACCAGCGGCCACATGAATTTCCCCAAAATTCCCGTGATGATGAGGCCAATCAGGATAAACATGCCGTATGGTTCAGTACGCGAGAACGTGTAGGCCAACTTGTTTGGCAGCAGCCCCGTCAAAATGCGCCCGCCATCGAGTGGCAGCAATGGGAAGAGATTGAACACCATCAACAACGCGTTGACAAAAATACCGGCTTCCGCGACCAATGCGAGGAAGTAAGCTGGCCCCGTCGCGCCTAGCGTAATCGCGATTTTTGCGACAATGGCCCACATAAGCATCATGGCGAGATTCGCTAACGGCCCGGCTGCTGCCACCCAGATCATGTCGCGTTTTGGATTTCGCAGTGCGCCGAAATTTACCGGCACAGGCTTGGCTGCGCCAAATACGAACGGGCTCACCAGCAACGTCACAATCGGCACCAGAATTGTCCAGATCGGATCAATATGCTTGATCGGATTCAGCGTCATACGACCGAGCATATAGGCGGTCGAATCGCCGAAATAGCGTGCGGCGTAGGCGTGCGCGGCCTCGTGCAGTGTGATCGCGAAAATCATCGGTATGGCGTAAACCGTGATTTTCTGAAGAATGGCGGCATCCATTGAAGGTCCTGGCAGTCAGATTGATAAATTGTCGAGGTGCGCGAAAGTGTCAGGCGTCAAAACCAAAACTGGCAATTTCGCCCTTGCCTTTGCGTATCAAGATGGGCTCCAGCTCCGACAAATCAATCACCGTTGTCGGCTCGATACCGCAGGTGCCACCGTCGAGAATGAGATCGACCTCGTGTTCAAGCCTCGAACGAATTTCTTCTGCATCGTTCAGCGGGTTCTCATCACCGGGCAGGATCAGGGTGGAGGAAAGCAAAGGCTCGTTCAATTCCGTGAGCAAGGCATGCGTGACCGGATGCTCGGGCACGCGCACGCCGACAGTGGCGCGCTTGGGATGCGCAAGCCGTCGGGGCAGTTCACGTGTTGCTTCGAGGATGAACGTGTAGGTGCCCGGCGTATGCGCTTTCAGCAATCGATATTGCGCGTTGTTTACCTTGGCAAAGGTGCCGATGTCCGACAGATCGCGACAAACAAGGGTGAAGTGATGCCGCTCATCAACACCACGCACACGGCGAATACGCTCCATCGCGCTTTTGTCACCAATATGGCAACCAAGGGCGTAGCAGGAATCCGTGGGATACGCGATCAAGCCGCCTTTGCGGACGATATCGACGGCTCGCTTGATGAGTCGAATTTCAGGATGGGTCGGATGTAACGTGAAGAACTGACTCATTGCAAGACTGACCAGACCGGCACCAGGTCGAGCGGAAGTAGCGGTAAAGCGCCCGGGTGGAAACGGCTTTCACCGAGCCCGTGGAAATCCGATCCGCGTGATGCCATAAAGTCGAATTCACGGGCAAGTGCTGCGTATTCGCGGTACTGATGCTTCTCATGACTGCCCGTAATCACTTCGATGGCGTCACCGCCGTGTTCCTTGAACTCTGTCAGCAATTCACGCATTTCCTGACTTGAAAGCTTGTAGCGGCCCGGATGCGCCAGCACCGCCACGCCACCCGAGCCGGTAATCCATTGAATCGCATCGTCGAGGTCAGCCCACTGGTGCGCAACAAATCCCGGTTTGCCGGGTGTGAGGAAACGCGAGAACACCGCACCCACATTTTTTGCCGCCCCGCGCGCGACCAGCGCACGCGCAAAGTGGGTTCGACCGATCATGTCCTTGTTCTCTGCGAGTGCACAAGCGTCCTCAAATACGCCCTCAATTCCCAAACGGGCAAGGTTTTCACCCATCTGCCGCGCGCGATCAAAGCGTCCATCGCGAATTGCGGCGATCCCCGACGTCAATGCAGGGTCAAGTGGGTCAATACCGAGTCCCACCAAATGAATCGTGATCGGGTTAATATCGGCTGTCGTGGCCGCTGATGCGCGCGTCGGCCACGACACGGATAATTCAACACCGGGGATAAAACGAAGATGCAATTCTGCTGCTGCTGAGGTAGCTTCGGCGAGACCGCCGGTATTGTCGTGGTCTGTCAGGGCAACTGCGTCGCAGCCGCCTTTCTTCGCCAGTTCCACCAAATCCCGGGGTCGCAATAAACCGTCTGAGAAGATGGAATGGTTATGACAATCAAAATTTTGCACAAAAACAATCAAACTATTGTGGGAAAAGGCAATCATAGCAGGCTCGATTCATTCGACTTGCCGCTACCGCCCGTTTTCAAAGTCTGATCCAAAGATGGAAATCAAACCAATCCGCATAGTGATTAACGCTGCGGCCAGCGCGAAAGATGACGCGCTTGCCGCACTGGATCAACATTTTCACATCGTGACTGAGGTGATCCAGAAAGCGCATCGCGAACGCTACGCGGGAGCAACGGTTGTCGGTGGTGCCGGCGATGTCATCGTTTCGATCAACGTGGTCAGCGACTTTTTGGCGTTAATGTCGCGTTTGGACGGTGAATACGGCCCCGATCGCGCTTTGCCAATTGAGGATGTGCCGGACGCGGTGGACGAAACATTGCGTTGTCTTGCCGAACTGGAGAGCTGGCTGATTCGTTTTGATCAGGCTGATCAACTCGCCCACCTGCAAGCCGTTGAAATCGGCGTCGGCTATTGGGCCATGCGTCACGGACTGCCGATATTGGCGGTGGAGCCAATCGTGAACGCGCTCGCGACCCGATCAAATGCGGCGGAATCGACGCAGGAAACGGCAGCGGTCTACGCGATGATGCAGGGCTTTATCAATCATTTTTCGCCCGCATTAAAAGCCGACCTCGAGCTCTCAAATCCGCAACGACCATGGCGACTCCTCAACCTCAATTTCGCCATTACTGGCATCAGGACTGGTGACGCAGCCCTCATGCGCTACGCGTTCGACACGCTCAATTCGCATCTGCCCGCTGATCGATCCGGATTTTATGAAGATGCCCAAGCGTTAGCCGCCCAGCCTGGCTTCCCGCCCGATACGCGGGTACTCATCGAGGCGGAATTTGCACGTTGGACGCGAATCCACTAATCGTGAGAAAATACTCAGTTGTTGTTTTTGCGCCGTACATAAATCTCGCGTTTTTGCCGGTTTTGAACCGTCCCCTTCCACGTTAATTTGTAATTGATGAAACTGCTTCTCGATTTTTTACCTGTCATCCTGTTTTTTGGGGCATACAAACTCGCCGATATTTACGTGGCGACGGGTGTTGCCATCGTCGCGACCATTGCGCAGATTTCGTGGTCGCTTTGGCGGCGCGAGAAAATCAAACCCGTGCAATGGATTGGGTTGGCGTTCATTCTGATATTCGGCAGCGCAACCATCCTGTTACAAGACGAGTTCTACATCAAGGTTAAGTGGACGTTGTTCTACGGCTTGATGGGATTCATAATTGTGGGCGCGGTGGCGCTGGGCCGGAACCCGATCAAAAGTGTACTGGGGCAGGAGATTGAATTGCCTGACCATGTTTGGCGCAAGCTTTCAACTTCGTGGGGCATTTTTTTTCTGACGTTAGCGGTGCTGAACCAGTACTTCGCGTCCACTCTTTCGCTTGATGCGTGGGTGAAGGTCAAAGTGTTTGGCGGGTCGGCGCTGAGTTTTCTGTTTGTGATCGCACAAGCATTCTGGATGGCGAAATACTTGCCTGATGAAGCCGTGCAAAAACCTAAAGAATCCTGAAGAAAATCGTCGACGCCGATGTTATACGCCATCATCTGTGAAGAATTGCCCGGCGCGCTGGAAAAGCGCCTTGCCAACCGGCCTGCGCATGTGGCGCGGCTCACGCAATTGCAGGCCGACGGCAGATTGATTCTGGCCGGCCCCCACCCTTTACTTGATGCCGAAGATCCAGGACCTGCCGGTTTTTCCGGCTCGCTGATCGTTGCCGAATTCGCGTCGCGCGAAGCAGCGATTGCCTGGGCATCGGAAGACCCTTACTGCCTCGCAGGCGTCTTTGCATCTGTCAGCGTAAAACCGTTCAAGCGCGTTTTCTAGGTCCGCCGATGATTTCCACATGCGATCAAATTACCAACAGGCTTCAAGCACTGAAGCCCTCGTTGATTGAAGTAATCGATGACTCTGCTTCGCACGCGGGGCATGCTGGCGCGGCCGATCATGCGGCGCGGACGGGTGCGGTCGATGGGACGCATTTTGAACTCACCATTGTTGCTTCCGTATTCACGGGCAAAACGCTGGTTGCGCGCCACCGCATGATTTACGATTTGTTGGGCGAGTTAATGAGTACGCGAATTCATGCATTGAAAATTGATGCGCGCGCTCAATAGGTGTCATTTTTTGATTCTGTTTTTTGATTTTTTCACTTACTGAAGGAAGACTTATGCAACACAATTTGAAAACTATCGTTGTCGCCCTTTCCGTAGCGCTTGCTGCGATGTCAGCACCGTTGGCTCTCGCGCAGACTAAAGCCGAGAAAGCTGAAAAAGCGGCTCCCAAAGCAGCCAAGGCCGACGGCCGTTTGAGTGTCAATGGCGTCGTTATCCCGAATGCCTATTTCGACGCAATGAACCGCGAGCGCGAGCAATCCGGCCAGCCAGCGAACCCTGAATTTGCAAACGCCATGAAAGACGAGCTCGTTAACCGCGAAGTTTTGTCACAGGCGGCCAAGAAGAAAGGCATCGACAAGTCATCGACGGTTGCCGCACAAATGGACATGGCGCGTCAGGCGGTGCTCATCCGTGCGTATTTTGAAGATTACGTCAAAGCCAACCCGATCAGCGATGCGCAATTGAAGGCCGACTATGACAAGTACGTCGTGCAATTGGGCGACAAGGAATACAAAGCGCGCCATATCCTCGTCGACAAAGAAGACGAAGCCAAGGCAATCATCGCATCGCTCAAGCGCGGCGAAACATTTGAAAAACTCGCCAAGGAAAAATCCAAGGACACAGGCTCGAAAGACAACGGCGGCGATCTCGATTGGGCACCTGCCGGTCGCTATGTTCCTGAATTCGGTAATGCGATCAAGGCGCTGCCAAAGGGCCAGCTCACCGAGACACCAGTCAAGTCACCATTCGGTTACCACGTGATTCGGGTCGATGATTCACGCGCGATGAAAGTGCCGTCATTTGACGAAGTGAAAGACAAATTCCGCCAGCAAGCACAGCAAGAGCAAGTTGGGCGTCTGGTGCAGGAATTGCGCGGCAAAGCCAAGATCGAAGAGAAATAACCTTTCGACCGACGCATAAAAAAAGGCAGCCTCGGCTGCCTTTTTTTGTTTTCATGTCATGCACATGCATGTGCGCCATGACCGATTGATGATGCTAAACCAATCTTTGCTGCTTGCCTAGCATTGCGCGATTTGCAGTGTTGCATTAACTTATCGATATGAACATTCCCGTCCGTGTGCAATTCGCAAAAGCTGGCAACCTGTATCGGTTGGAAGTTTGTGCATCGCCGCTGCTGCCGCGCGAGGTCCCGCAGGTCGTTGAAGCGTTCACAACGCATTGGTGCAAGCCCGAGGAAATTGAGCGTGGCAAAGTGAAAGACGCCGTCGCCATCACGCTCACCGCAGATCACGAAATTCGCGCCGGCGAAAAACCTGCCGACATTGCCCGCACCCTCTCCTACGCGATCTGGCAAAAGCTGGACCGCTACGTCAAGGTAACGGTCGAAGCAACGTATCTGGGCGAAACGCCTGACAGCCATTTTGAATTTGGCGAAAGCGCCTACGCTGAGGCGTTTGGAGCACGATTCGAAAACTAGGATTTAGCGCAGAAATTGCCAAACACTAGCATTGGCGAGCCTTCACGAGCACTTTCGCCCTGTCATGCCCGCCAAATGGCGATCTGTGTATTTTCTTGCGAATATGCCACTATTTCCGAATGCCTGCCGCAATATCCACCAGCGCGCTCTCACGCGTACGAACCACCACCTGCTTTTTCCCATCGCCGCCAACGGCGTATGGCAGCGGAAGATTGTCGGGCACAACACTGATCACGTGGTTACCTGAAGCCACGAGCGGGAATTCGAACTTGCCTTGATTATCGGTACGCGTGGAAAATCTGCCATCGAGCAAAATGGTGACATTAGCGGCACCGGCCTCGTTGGCGTCGCGTCGATCATTGTCGTTGGTGTCAAAATAAAGATATCCGACAATATTTCCCGCGCCCGAACCGACTGCACCACCAAGTGGTGCAGTCGGCGTTCCAGCGCGGTCTTCATATCGCAGCGTCAGGAACACGGCACGATCCCGCACTACGGGCGTGAACAGCGGCGTCGGTATTAGTGTGGCAACACTGAGGATTGGCGTATCTTCCCGGCGGTTATCGTAGTAGGTCATCAACATCGACCAACGTGCACTGATCCGCCAATTCACACTCAGGTTTGCCGACACACCGCGACTGGTACCCGTATCGCGATTGGCCAGCCAATGCAAGTTGCCCTCCAGCGACAAATTATTGGTGAGGTCGAAGCCACCATTGACCCCAAGGTTGGCGCGGGTAATGCGTTTTTCTGCAATCGTTTCACGCGCCAGCGAAAGCGACGTACTCAATCGCAGGCCCGCTTCTGACGGCCACGCGTGATCGAGCGTAATTTGCTGGCTTCGTTGCGCGCCGGTGGCTGAGGCAACATCGAGTTGCGCGCGTGTGGTGCCATATCTGCTTTGCTTGTCGATGAACACGAGCGCTGCTTGTGCTGAGTCGTCTGCATGTCGCACCGTGGCCCCTCCACCAATGCCGAGCGAGCGATTGACTTGATAGCGGATACTGCCCGTGCCATAGATGCCATCGACACCGCGGCCGGAAACGGAGCTCACGCTGTCCAATCCGGCGGTCCAGAGCCACTGCTGGCTCTGATAATTCAACCGGTAATATCCGCCCAAAGAATCTTCGATGAACGGCAAATAACCCCATACCAATTGGGGATCAAGTCTGAACAGGCCATAGTTGTGGCGATAGCGACCATCGCGCGTTTCACCATCGAGCCAGACCCCGTTCCTGTGTGCGCTCTGGCTATTTGTACTTGCGTTATATGCACTATCGACGACGTTGAACTGTAGTCGCGAATTTGCGTCCTGCCACGCCATGCTTCCATACCATGATCTACCCGAAGCTTTCGCGTCCGGCAGCGACGCATCGAGGCCACTGTTGATGCCCTGCACATCAGCAAATTGAATCCCGGCCAGCCATTGCGGCGCTACGACCCACTGTGCGCCGCCGGTAAAAACACGCCCGCCCAATCGGGAGAAACCAGAAGCGCGCAAACCATTGAACGTGCCCGGCTCGCCCACGCTTGCCTGAATTTGCATATCACCATCGTGCAGCCATTCGGATTGAACACCAGCAATCGGAAAGGTCGGCAGGAAAAACCGGTACTGGCTGCGCGATAACTCGATGGCCGGCGTATTTAGCATACCGAGGCCATTGTTGGCTCGCCACCCATTGTCAAATGCCAGCCCCCGCTGCCAAATGGTGAAGAGACTGGAATTGAATCCGCCCCGAAAAGTACCGTCGATACTCCACGCGCCATAGTCGGTTGTATCGTATCGACCGCCGACGCTAAAACCGTTTTCGCTACGTGAAATGCCACCACTTTTAATATTGCTGGCAAAGCCTTCAATACGCCATGAGCGCGGTTGGCCGTCGGCATTGTACGAAAGACCCGCTGCGTCATCGGTCAGTGGCGGCAGAGTACCGGTATCGATTAAGCGATCTTCGTAAACTGGCGGCATCGATGGCACCACCGGCTTTATTTCCGGCAGCGTCGACTCTGCCGCTGCCGGCACATTCGTTTGCGCCCAGCCGGATTGCCATGGCGCGCTAAAGAGAGCGAACGTGAGCGCAAGACCGGTGAAGCAGGCTGCCCTTGACGAACCCTTCAACGTCACGGTGCGAAGCGCTGCTCGAACAGGATAGATTTATCAGACCACTCCAGATTGCCGCGAATCGTAATCGGATAGGCAACTTTGACTGGCGCATCGCGTTCACCACGGGTAACTGTTAGCGAAATCGCCCGCGTTTCGCCCGGCAATATTGGCAACGTGGAGATCGTGAATTCAAGCTTCTTGCCACTGGCGTCGGTACCCGATAAAAATCCGTCGAGTCGACCGTGTGCATTGCCAGCATTCTTGACTTGCAGCATTGGTATCGACTCGCCATCGACCAATGCCACTTGGGAAGAAACCACCTCCAGCTTCGGCGCTGCATTGCCGACTGTCACATAAACAATGATGGCAATCCTACCAGCCAATGGCACAGGCGGGCCGTTCGTGGCTTTGATGGCTTGTTCATCGCCTTCCACCAGAAGTGCGAAACGACATTCTCCCGGCGGCGCATCGGCTGGTGCCGCAATTTCAAAACGATATCGATACTTGCCACCACTGGATATGCTGATCTCGCGTGCTTCGATGGCTACCCAGGGGCGGCAACTACCCACTTGCAGCGTTTCATCAAAACTAACGCCGCCATTTTTATCCAGCGCCCAATCTGCTGTCTTGAGGTAATACTTGGCTAGCTGTGTGCTGGCGTTGGTGATTTCAATGACCTGCCGTGTTTTCTCACCTGGTTTCACAAACAACTCAAACCGGGGCGGCGAAATGATGGCAGCGAATCCCTGCGCGTGGGCAACTCGTGCGCCGAACGCACCACAGATCGCTGTCATCGCGCACAACAATGTGAAAAGTAGTTGGAAACACCTGCTGCGGGTGTGCAGATTATTCATGGTCATCAGTCCACATCAATTTCAAAATAAAACTGCAAGCGTTGCGCCGAGACCAGCCTTTGCCCATCGGTCTCCAATGTCAATGTGATGGTGTCTTCCAGGATCGCCGAGCGGATCGGACCGGCAAATACCAACGCGCGATTACCGGAGATCAATTGTCCCGCCAATAAGCGGCCTTGCGTGGTCCATGCGGCTTTGACGGGACCAATTGGCTGCTTGGCGAGCGCCATGTAAACCTTGCCGGTTTTGTTCGCCCAAGGCATCAAATTCAGGCGTACAGTCACCATGGTTGCGCCCTCCACCGCGCTGCCAGACCGACGATCAGCGCCCATGAATTTCCACTTCATGGCCGTATTGGCGTCATGCGTGTAGGAACTCAAATCATCGACGGCAAAGGTGGCAGCATTGGCAGACTGCGCCAACACAGCAGCGAACATCAACGACAATAAAGGGCGCAATGCCGCCATCGCCAATAAGTAAATGCGCGCACATTCGTCGCGCCTGACAACGCGTCTCATGGTGCGCTCAGGGTATACCTTGCCGTGCCCCGGTAAGTTCCGGCGGCAACGACGTTCGCGTTGAGGTACGAAAATGTGTGACAACTCTCATTCCAGGTGTTTACTGCAAAGGTGGCCAGCGTCTGCGTGCCTCCTGTGAACGTGCCTGCCGGAATGACTTGCGCGCCAGTGTCGCCAATACCACTGCTGGCCCAGCGAATCTGGTTGAACGGTATGGTATCTCCACCGGCATTGACCAAACCGCTAACGGGGGTTGCCACGGTCAATGTTGCATTGCCGGCTGCACCGGGCATGCGAAAAAACCCACCGATGTACACCTGTTGGGTCGCCGGAGAGCAAAAAGTGAAGTTGTCCCAAAAACTTGCTGCCTGAGTGCTGTTCGTTTGCATCGCCTGTGCGGCACCGCTGCCGATCACATTGGCAGGCACAGTGACAGAAACCGTATTGACGGTGGCATTGGTCGCGGGTGTTCCGCCGCCCTGCAACGTACCCGTAAATGATCCGTTGCCGACGACCAGATACACGACCCTAGAACCAGGATTTATGTTGACCGTAAAACCTGAAGCGGGCCTATGAATGAATAGGATTGCCGCAAACATCGCAGCGGAAGTCGCATAGCTGATTGCGGGCACAAAACGGCTCAATACGCGGTTCATGACATTTACTCCGCTAGGTCTGACGCCGAATCGGTAAAGCCCGACTCAACGATAAACATCTAAAAACTTGGCCGAAAAAAGAGGTGCCCTGCTTATCGCATGGGCACCTCAGCATTTCGGGAGAGTGACCTACTGTTCGATGCGATTAAGGCATTGATGCAGTATAAGTCACACGGCCATTATTTACACCGACGCCACCATATGTACCAGCTGCAACAACAGCGCTGTTGGCATAGCTATAGGTCCATCGTGCATCTTGATTGGTGACCTTTGCGCCGGTCAGCGCAGCAAGCACACCCGCACTAGCGCCGTTGGTCAGCACCGGCGCTGGCAATGCGGTCGCCGACGTGAGAACTGCGGTTGCAGTCGTAATCTCGGTGAAGGGAATCGTATCGCCAGCGCCGTTAGATAGCGCACCAGTCGAGGCTGACGATAATGTCACCTGACCGTTGTTGCCAGTTACTCGAGCCGTCACGACACCAGCCGTCAAATCACCACCAGCACCAGCAATGGCACCACCAACACCAACGTTGGCTGCAGGTACGGTGAATACAATCGAATCAAAGCTGCCCACACCCGCCGCACCAACGCGCAACGAAATGAACTTGGGGATGATGATCGTAAAGTCGACTCTGGCTGACGCAGTGAGCGGCGTAGCCACACCGGTTGTAAAGTTGGATTCGGCGCTGGCAAGCAACGGAACACCAAGAGCTAGAGCAACAGCAGATTTGAGAATGATATTTCGCATGATTGGGCTTTCGAAAACAAGTTGGTTAGCAAGGACTGAATAGTGAAGGATTCAACGCAAAGAGAATGTGATGCAATTCATCAAAATATCTCTATTTGGCTTGGATTGTGTCAACGATTGTGAATTCGGGGCACGCCGCATCTTCCTATAATTCGTGATTAAGGCATCGATGCCGTGTACGTTACGCGACCGTTGTTTACACCGACGCCACCGTACGTACCGGCTGCAACAACAGCACTGTTGGCGTAGCTATAAGTCCAACGTGCATCTTGATTGGTGACCTTTGCACCAGTCAGCGCAGCAAGTACACCTGCACTTGCACCGTTGGTCAGCACCGGCGCTGGTAGCGCGGTCGCCGACGTGAGTACTGCGGTTGCGGTCGTGATTTGCGTAAAGGGAATCGTGTCGCCGGCACCATTAGAGAGAGCACCGGTCGCGGCTGACGATAGCGTCACCTGACCGTTGTTGCCAGTGACTCTGGCAGTCACGACACCAGCCGTCAAATCACCACCAGCACCAGCAATGGCACCACCAACACCAACGTTGGCTGCAGGTACGGTGAATACAATCGAATCAAAGCTTCCCACGCCAGCCGCGCCAACGCGCAACGAAATGAACTTGGGGATGATGATCGTAAAGTCGACCCTGGCCGATGCAGTGAGCGGCGTAGCCACACCGGTTGTAAAGTTGGATTCGGCGCTCGCAAGCAACGGAACACCAAGAGCTAAAGCAACAGCAGATTTGAGAAGGATGTTACGCATGATTGGGCTTTCGAAAACAAGGTGATTAGCAAGGACTGAATGTTGAAGGACTTTGTCGTCGAATACTGTGAACCAATTCACGCAAATTCGTCATTTGGCTTGGATTGTGTCAACGATTGTAAATTTGAGGGCCAATACGCCAGCGTTGTGACTAACGCGCTAAGCGGCAAATCGATGACGCTTTCATAGAAACGAGTTCGGCATCAATCAAGTTGGGTCTCAATTAGGCCTTGCAAGTGCGTATCGGTTTTACAGACCGCCAACTGATTTTTGTATCCCTATGTGAACCCCTTCATTGACAACAGCACGAAGTGGCACGACCATAGCGTTCATGACCACTCGTAGCCTTGTTTCCTCGTTAGTCCTGTGCGGCCTTGTTGTTTTTAGCGGTACCAGTGCGCGCGCGACTGAAGTAACCGATGCGGCAGCGCCGTTTTCAGCACTAGGGACGCTAAGGATTCAGGTCATCATCCGCCCCTTTCTACGGCTGCGCGTCGGCACCGCAAGTACAGCTGTAGGTTTGCTACAGTTCGCGCCGACGGCCGCGGTAGTTGGTGATAGCACGCCCATCGTCGGTTCGGGTGGCGATGCGGGCGGCAGCACGGTCAATGTGTTGGTGCAAGGCAATCGCAATCAGATAACCGTCACCCCCACCAATTCCAGCGGTGGCCTCGGTATTGGCACGGGCGTTGCCACCGATGGCCGCATCAATTACAACCAGATCGGTACCACTTCTTCTGATGCAGCCAACTTCCCCGCACCAGTGCTCGCGAACGCGGGTGGCGCTGCGGTCCTCCCGGTTATGAATGCGCCTGGCATTACCAACCGGGCAGCGACTTGGGCCTACCGCTATCTCAATCAGACCATACCCAGTGCCGGCACCTACGGCGGTGTGAATCTGAACGGGAGCCGCGTCACCTACACCGCAACAATGCCATAGGCCGACGAACGGTAACATTGGCCTGACGGTCGGGCTCAAGTTTTCTCAAATTGTGAATTGAGTCATAGCATCGTCCGGCTTTTCAGACAATAATCTTACCCATCGACCAAATGGGATTTTGCCCGGTCAGGTCTTACGGAGAAATTCATGAAGCGCGCAAAAATCAAACTCGTCGCACTCTCAGTTGTTGCCGCCAGTGTCGCGATGATTGCACCCGTCGCAAATGCCGACACAATCACCGATGTTGCCGCGCCGTTTTCGGCGCCAACGCGGCTTGATTTCCGCATCATCATTCCAGGATTTCTGCGCTTTCGCGTTGGGACAAACGTCCCGGGTACCATCGACCAGATTACGTTTGACTTGACTGCCACACCAGGTAACGTTGGTAATTCAACAGCGGTCGCGGGTACCGGCGGCGATGCGGGCGGCGGTACAGCAGCTAACGTGACCGTGCAGGGCAACGATGGCCAGATCACGATTACAGAATCGAATAATAGCGGCGGCAACGGCCTCTGCACCGGCACTGCTGCTGATGGGTTTATCGCCTATTCCGAAATTGCCACGACGCCTTCGGACCCCGTCAATCTACCTGCACCGCTCCTGTCAAATGCAGGCGGCGGCACCTCACTCCCTGTTTTGAACGCGGGCAAAGTAACGAACCGTTCGGGAACCTGGTCCTATGGTTATGCGAATACCACCACACCTTCGGCCGGCACCTACGGAACCCAAGCCAACGGCGGTCGGGTCACCTATACGGCATCGATGCCCTGATACATTGGGCTGGAAACAAACGCAGGGCCGTGACTTCAACATTCACGGCCCTTTTCGTTTCCGCTATCCATCAGCGCTAGTATGATGTTGCCATGACTCACAAACGCCTCCTTTCGTTGCTGTTGCTGCTGCTGTTAGGCATTCCACAAATTGCCATGGCGAATCTTGTCGTCGTGGCAAACGCACCGGTGCAGATTCGGTTACGCGTGGGGGCAACCGGGGCTACCATTACCACCACCACTGTCACCGTCGCCGGGGGCAATGTCGGTAACGCGGCTGTGCAATTGATGACCGCACCTGCTGCTGCGCGCACCGGGTCGGTATGCGCCGCCAATCACGTTTTTTTTAATGCAGAAGCACGCGCCGCGCCGCCGGGCTCACGCACCGCCACATTGACGGTGAACTCCACTGCAGGCATGACCTGCACGACAGCGGCTACCTGCGGCACCGATAATGTTCCCTTCACGCAAGTTGACTGGATTAACACCGCACCCGCCACTTATGCTCCGACGACCATCGCGGCCGGCACGTTTTCCGGTGGAGGCGCGCAGGTAATCCTGACATTCAATAACTCCAATCAGTCACAGGACTGTCTGCGTTTCCGCTATCTCAATCAAAACATCGTACGGCAAGGTACATATCGTGGCGATGTGATTTATACACTCTCGATGCCATGACCCGCGCCCTCTTTACATTGCTGATCGCGCTCGTGGCATGGCCTTCACTGGCTGAAATACTGCAATACAAATCCACCCTTCGCGCAGAAACACCGGTAACGCCACGCTGGGCAAACGATGGAGACAATTTGTCGCCCGATAGCATCAACGCGCTGGTCGCTGACGCGAAAGGCATAGAGCTGCGTTTTGAGCTAGGCCGTTACGTCGGCAAGAATGTGCGTATCCACATGGTGCTGCCCCCGTCCGTTCAGGGGTTGCGCGGCAGCACTGGTTTTCGCGCGGAATGGCGCACCCGAGGCCGGTTTAATCCAGGCAGCATCGTGCCGGGGAGCCGCGCGCTCGTTTATCAGGGTACCGTTAATTCACGCGACATGACCGAGATTTTCGATTTCACCCTGCACATGGACGGGCGTTACCTCATGGGGAAATTGGGATTTGATCCGGTCTTTGAAATCGAAAGCATTGCGCAATGAGTTCACGTGTCGCACAAATCGCACTCCTTATTTTCGCGTTTGCGCTGAGTGATGCCCTCGCCTTTGCAGGCTACGTCGTGCCGGCGCGCTATGAAATCAAAGGCACGCCGGGGCAGATTTCCCGCCAGATACTTGAGATCGGTAACGACGCAGCCACGCCCGATGATTTTGCGATCAAGACCGCTGACTGGAGCCTCACCAGTGTCGGCGGAGTCGAATTTGAAGCTGATCAACTGCGTCCGGGAAGCTGCCGACAATGGGTAAAAATCGAGCGCTACAACATCAGTCTTCCCGCGCGCACCAAACGAAAATTTCGTTTTGAAGTGCACGTTCCAGCCACTGCACAACCGCAAGAGTGCCGCTTTGCGCTGATGATCGAGCGCGCCAGCGATGTGCTGCCGACCGTCACGGCCGGTGCGATTCAACTGCCACTCTCCGGTCGCATCGGCGTGATTGTGTATGTTTCGATTGGCGATGTTGCGCCCAAACTCAGCGTGCGCGAGCTCAGACTGGAGCGCGTCAATGGCGCGCTGACGCCTGTGGCCGAAGTTGAAAATACGGGTAATGCACACGGGCGCTTTGAAGGCGTACTGGAGGGCACCGATGCCACCGGGCGAAAAATGGAATTCACCGTTTCAAATTTCCCGATTCTCCCCGGCGAGAAACGCACGATCGCAATCTGGGCCGCCGATAATGCTGATGGCAAGCGGCCAGAATTAAAGCCGCCCGTCAAACTCAATGGCGACATGGAGTGGCTGGGCGGCAAGTGGCCTATTAATGTCGAGCTGAAGCCACGCTAAGCGACGTTTATGGCCTTAGCCTGATCAGCGGAATATCCTGAATTACTTCACCACGCAATTCCACTATAGCTTTGAGGCCCTTTTCGTCCTCCTGTATCCATGGCAGTGGCAGCGTATCGGCCAATAGTACGAGCGTATGTGTGCCGGTGGGCACTGACGCGAAAGAGTACCGGCCTGCACTATCGGTGGTAGCGGGAATCCTGCCATCCAGGAAAACCGTCAGGTTTAGTGCACCGCGTTCGTTTGCCTGACGGATGCCATCGCCGTTTTCATCAAAAAATACGATACCGCTGATGCGACCGCTACCGGATAGTCCTTGGCGCCCCAAACCCAGCGACGCGAAAGGTGTTCCTGATGCCCGCTCATAGCGCAAAGTGAACAACAAGCGTTTATCGCGCTTGAAAGCCTCCAGAACCGTTCCCTGAAGCGGCGGTGCGGGGTCAATTGTGTTCCAAACTAATTGCGTCGATGCCTGCCAGTTCGGCGTCACCTGCCAGTACGCAGCGGCGCTTACGTTGATATTTTTTTCGGCCCCGCGCACATTGTCTACCCGCGCCAACGTCAGTGCGACGTCCCAGTGAAAATCCGAAATTATCGGACTGCGTACCGCCGCGCTGAGGCTTTGACGGCGAGTGGTGTCAATGATGCCGCGTTCGCGAGAAGCGTTCGCAGCCGAAGTTATCGCATAGCCCTTTATCGATGGCCAGTCTTGGGACACGCCAACAGTGTCGACGAACTCGCTGGCCGAAAGTTCTGGGCGCACCAGATAACGCGCCACATCCAACCGGGAGGCACCAAACGCACCCATCCACCCCACAAAGCCACTACCCGATGCGACCTCGCTGCGCGCGCTATCGGCGCGGTGCGGCGCGATTGTCTGCAATGACAGAGAGCCGCCGTAAGATAGATTTCGACCCGGCCGAAATGTGAGGCCGAAG
>JANNRY010000207.1:0-17446 GCA_031401935.1 Betaproteobacteria bacterium
CCTCCATCAATGGCCGCAACAATATTCACTATCTCGATAGCGCCGATGATGCACTCGGTCAGAGCCCGCTGCTATCACCATCGGTATTCAATTTCTTCTCGCCGTTTTATACCCGGCCGGGTCGCCTTGCACAAGCGGGAATGGTGGGGCCGGAATTCCAGATCACTAACGAGATCCAGACTGTAGGCACCGCAAATTTCTTTTATGACCTCGTTAAAAGAGAAGGCTACGGCAACGGCGATTCGCGACTAAAACTAGATCTGGTCACCGCAAAGAGTCTTGCCAACAACCCGGTGCAATTGGTTGATCACCTGTCGGGCCTGTTCACCTACGGCGATTTATCCGCGCCGACCCGGCAGATCATTATCGATGCTGTCACTGCCGTGCCATTCAACAATCGCGATTCAGATCGGGCCATGCGGCTGAGAACAGCAATGACTCTGTTCGCGCTGTCGTCCGATTTTGTGATCCAGAAATAGCCGGGGGCAATGATGAAAAACAATCAATCACCAACGTGTTCCATGCCGCGTCGCCGTTTTATGCAAGCTGCATCCGGCCTGATGATTCCAGCGGTAGTGCCATTCGCTGCGCACAACGCACATGCTCGCCTGAATGAGATCGTCAACCTCGCGGCGGGGGATGATTACCGTGCACTGGTCTGCGTATTCATGTTCGGTGGCAACGACGGCAACAATCTGATCGTGCCGCGCGATCCCGCCGACCACGCCCGTTACGCTGGGCCACGCGGGCGACTTGCCATCGGCCGTGATCAATTGCTGTCCGTAAAACCGACCAACGTACAGGGGCGCGAATTCGGCTTTCATCCCGCGATGACGGGCATGCAGACGATATTTAATGCCGGTAAAGCGGCCGTGGTGGCCAATGTCGGTACGCTCGCGCAGCCGATCACGAAGGCACAGTACAACGCCGGTAACGTGCAACGCCCAACCAATCTTTTTTCACACAGTGATCAGCAGTTTTTGTGGAATACCGCCATGGCCGATAACTCGGTGCGCTCGGGCTGGGGCGGACGACTGGGTGACCGCGTCGCCGCGTTGAACCAGTCAGGAAGCCTCACTACCTGCATGTCAGTGGCAGGCAATTCGACCTTTCTTTCCGGCGATACGATTCGTTCATTTCCGGTATCGCCATCCGGTCAGTTTGGTCTGGATTTTTATGAAAACAGCACCGAGACACAGCCGTTATCGACCGGCATCCAGAAACTACTCGGCCAGTCTGCAGCACGTGTGAATATCATGGATGGCGTATGGCTGGATATACTTTCAGGTGCCATCACCAATCAAAAACAAATATCGGCAGCGCTCAATGCGGCGTCTCCATTCACGACCGTGTTTCCCAACACCGGCATTGGTCAGGCGATGCGCATGATTGCGCGCTTGATCGTCGCGCGCAGCGCCTTCGGTGCCAAGCGGCAGGTTTTCTTTGCTGCTATCGGCGGCTTTGATACGCATGGTGAAGATCAACCACAGCGGCAGAGCGAACTGCTCGGCGAAGTTTCCGGCGCGATGAGTGCGCTTTACAACGCGACAGCAGAAATCAATATGTCGGAGAACGTGACATCTTTTACGGCGAGTGACTTCAATCGTAATTTTGTCACCAACGGTAAAGGTTCCGATCATGCCTGGGGCAGTCACCACGTTGTCGTCGGCGGCGCTGTAAAAGGCAATGCGATGTACGGCACCTTCCCGACCCACATTGTCGATGGGCCCGATGACGTCGGGAAGGGCACGTGGATTCCCACCACGTCGGTGGATCAATACGCGGCGACGATGGCGAATTGGTTTGGTGTGACAGGTACTGATCTGAACGCAGTATTCCCAAATCTCTCGCGGTTTCCAACGGCGAACCTTGGGTTTATGGCCTGAACGGCTGGCTCTACCGCACGGATCGCGAACAGCAACAACGCTGTTCGCGATGACAATTGCGGCACTGTTAAAATTGCGCAATGTCCGCACTTTCCACATTGCTTACCGCCGATTTTGCGCAGCGCGCAGGTATCGCATTTGCCTTGACGTTGTTGTGGATAGCCGTTGTTTGGACGCTGCTACAGCTGGGGGCCGCGCTGCTCTCCCGTTGCCGCGTCATGATCAACAAATGGGTGACGCAAAACGGGCTTTCGAGGCTACTTCGGAAACACGCCGACTGGCCCGCTGGCGCGGCAGATTCGACGTTGCGCGTACTTGGTGCGTTGCTGATGCTGCTCGTCACCTACGAGTGGATGGTGCGGGTATTCGCACAATTCGATTTCACGGCATCGTGGGCTGCGGATCTGAATGCTGCACTCTGGGCTGCAGTGCAATTGATTGCATTGGCCATCGCAAGTGCAATCCCTGACTTGCTGGTGGTGCTGGTTATTGCACTGCTCACGATTGTATTGGTCAAACTAAACAAAGCGTTCTTCGGCATGGTCGAACGCGGCCAATTGCATTTCGAAAAACTCGATGCAGAGGCTGCCCGCGCGACACGAAAACTCGTGACATTTGCATTGTGGATATTTGCCTTGGTCATGGCATATCCATATTTGCCCGGCTCGCAATCGGACGCCTTCAAGGGAGTATCGGTGCTGCTGGGAGTGATGGTGTCGCTCGGTTCCAGTAGTGTAGTGGCGCAGGCGTTCAGCGGGCTCATCCTCATTTATTCACGCGCGTTGCGGCCCGGCGAATATGTGAAGATCGGCGAGAGTGAGGGCACCGTACTGGAGATCGGCCTGTTTGCGACACATATCGAAACCGGATCTGGCGAACGTATCGTGCTGCCGAATTCGCAAGTGGTTGCCACGTCAACGCGCAATTTCTCGCGTCCCGCATCGGGCGGCAAGTTTGTGGTGCACACGAAAGTCAGCATTGGTTATCCAGCGCCGTGGCGACAAGTGCACGCGATGCTGATCGAAGCTGCTGGCCGTACCGCAGGCATTGCCAACGAGCCTGCCGCCTATGTGCTGCAAACCGCGTTATCCGATTTCTATGTTGAGTACCGGCTCGTTGCATTCTCCGATCTGGCGCATCCGGGACAGCGTGCCGATATGC
Organism: Betaproteobacteria bacterium; assembly: GCA_031401935.1. Lineage (GTDB taxonomy): Bacteria > Pseudomonadota > Gammaproteobacteria > Burkholderiales > Usitatibacteraceae > UKL13-2. The sequence continues at coordinate 3,048 of JANNRY010000207.1, forward strand.
TGAGTGCGCTGCACGGCCATATACAGGATGTATTTGACGAGAATGGCGTGCGGATTATGTCGCCACATTATTTGTCCGATCCAGCGTGGGCGCATGCAGTCCCGAAAGAGCAAGTGCTGCCATCAGACAAGTAGTCGATGGACCGCTTCAGGGTGGCTTGTCAGACGCATCAGAACCCGTCGTCACCTCTTGCTGAAGATATAACTCCTCCACCCTCTTGCGCGCCCACGGTGTCCTGCGCAAAAACTTCAGACTGGAATTGATACTCGGGTCATGCGTAAAGCAACGCACTGGCACAGCAGTTGCCATTGCGTCCCAACCGATGGATTCGGCCAATTGCGTGACGATTGCTTTGAGCGTGATGCCGTCAAGACTTCGGATATTTTTTGGCACGGGCATGGCATCGGTCGGAGGATATGTGAAGGTATGCAAACTTTACCGCGTGTCTGATGCAAATGCGATATTGGCAAATGCGATATTGTGCGAATGATTACAGTCGAATCAATGCGCGCTTACAATGTTGCTCCTACCTTCCGAATGATCGCGTCATGACGGAACCCGTCCGCCTTGCAAAACGCCTTGCTGAAATGCTTTCCTGCTCACGTCGCGAGGCCGAGCTTTACATCGAAGGCGGCTGGGTCAGCGTCGATGGCAAAGTGATGCAAGAGCCGCAGTTTCGCGTCGCGCAACAGCAAATCGTGTTGCACAAGGACGCGACGTTAGCGCCTGTTGAGCTCGTAACGATTCTATTTCACCACCCTGCCGGCCAACCCGGCACCGCTGATTCGGCATCGCAGATATCCGTCGATAACCGCGCGTCAGACGACGCATCCGGCATTCGTCCGCTCAAACGACATTTTTCGCATTTGAGCGCGACGCTGCCGCTGGAACCAAATGCGAGCGGATTAATGGTCTTCACACAGGATTGGCGCGTGGTGCGCAAATTGGTCGATGACGCAGCCACTGTTGAGCAGGAATACATCGTTGACGTCGCCGGTGAGTTGCCACCGCATGGACTAAAACAACTCAATCACGGACTCAGCTTCAATGGCCGGGCGCTGCCGCCAGCCAAAGTCAGTTGGCAAAACGAAACCCGTCTGCGCTTCGCGGTCAAAGGCGCGCAACGCGGCCAGATCGCGCATGCGTGTCAACTGGTCGGTCTACAGGTGAAAGCGATAAAACGCATTCGCGTCGGCAAAATATCGATGGCCAAATTGCCGTTGGGACAATGGCGGTATTTGCCGCCGGCTGGGCGGTTTTAAACGCTCGGTTGGCGCACTGCATGGACGTATTGATCCGGCCATTAAATAGTGTCCAATTTGGTCCCCTCTCCCAAGAGTGAAGGACGCTGCAAGTACGCTATTTAATGGCTGAATCAATAAATGAAACAATTGCCAAACACTATGATTGGCGCGGCTTCTGGCGGTATTTAGCCCTGAAGGCTCCGCCGAATGGCGTTCTGCGATTATTTATGCTGGGGAAATTGGTGGTGCGATTCTTATTGGTGTCCGAAACTATTTTCTACATTCACGTAATGATTTTTCTTTCAATGAATGCGAGTGAAAACTACACGGACAAAGCAACCTTTTCCCGGCAATAGGCTCACAATCACGCTCGGCGGTTCATTTTTTGCGCCAGGTTAAATCGGATCGGAGCCACATGAATGATCGTATTCGCGGTTTGTTGAACCAGATGTCAGCACTTGAGGACGAGATGAGTACAGTGCTGCACGAACAAGAGACGAAGATGTTTTTCGAAATCAAAGGTCGGCGTGTTGAATTCGAGAAAGCTGTCAAACAAACGCATCGCAAATTGAAGAAGAGTTTTTTCCACTGGCTGGTGACCTACCGCCCGCAAAATCTCATCACCGGGCCGATCATTTACGGCATGATTTTTCCGTTGCTGATGCTCGATGCCTTCGTGAGTTTTTATCAGGCAACCTGCTTCCCAATCTACGGTATCGTCAAAGTTCGCCGTCGCGATTACATCCTGCTTGATCGCCGGCATCTCGAATACCTGAACTTCATCGAAAAATTTCACTGCACGTATTGCGCCTACGGTGCCGGACTAACGGCCTACATCGCAGAGATAGTATCGAGGACCGAGCAGTATTTTTGTCCGATCAAACACGCGCACAAGATCCTCGGCACGCACAAACGCTACCTCGGCTTTATTGAGTACGGCGATTCGGCAGATTACGAAAAAAGACTCGAAGAGTACCGGGTAGCGCTCGGCAAGAAACCGTAAGCGTCTGCGCACGCCGACCTCCCGATCAGCGCATTTGCTAATCATATGTCGAACGCCAAAGGGGCCACCCGTTGGCTGGCAGGTGTCCAGTATGAAAATATGCCAACCACTAGCATTGGCGGGTCCTCTAGGCCGTAAATGCCTGAAGAAGCCCGCCAGTGGTAACAATTCACAGTTACTTCGCGATTACCGCCTTCAATTGCTCCAGCGCCGCCGGGTCTTCCATGGTGGTCAGATCACCGGGGTCACGGCCTTCGCACAGCGCCTGAATCGCGCGGCGCAGCAATTTTCCTGAACGCGTTTTGGGTAGCAGCGTCACAAAATACACGCGCGCCGGACGGCCAATGGCGCCGAGCTCTTTATCGACCATTGCCATGACTTCTTTCTCGTGCGCGGCGGCGAGCGCTGGTGTTTCCGCACGGCTCGCATCTTTCACCACCGCAAACGCAACCGGCACCTGGCCCTTGAGCTGGTCCGCCACGCCGATCACCGCGACTTCGGCGATGTTGGTGTGCATCTGCACTGCTTCCTCGATTTCGCGCGTACCCAAACGATGGCCGGCCACATTGATCACGTCGTCGGTGCGGCCCATGATGAAATAGTAGCCATCCTTGTCACAGGTCGCCCAATCGAAGGTGGTGTAAACCTGTTCATCCTTGAATGTCGAGAAATAAGTTTTCACGAAGCGTTCATCGTCGCCCCAGATGGTGCTCATGCAGCCCGGCGGTAGCGGCGGCACGATGCACAGCACGCCTTTTTCATCAGCGCCCACCTGTTTGCCGGTTTCTTCGTTTTTGAGTTTTAACTTGTAGCCGTACGAGGCAAAGCTGGGCGAGCCCAATTTACGCGGCGTCTCCTCGATGCCGGGTTCGGCCGAGAGAATCGGCCAGCCGGTTTCGGTTTGCCAGTAATTATCGATCACCTTGACGCCGAGGCCCTGCTCGATCCAATTCGAGGTCGGCTGGTCCAGCGGCTCACCGGCCAGGAACAGGTATCGCAGCGAGGACACATCGTATTTGGTGAGGAAAGCTGGGTCCTGCTTTTTCAACACCCGAATGGCGGTGGGTGATGAAAACATGACCGAGACTTTGTACTGCTCAACGATTTTCCACCACACGCCTGCATCTGGACGGACCGGCAGGCCGTCGTACATGATGCTGGTGCTGCCATTGATGAGCGGGCCGTAGATGATGTACGAATGCCCCACCACCCAGCCGATGTCGGAAGTACAAAAATAGGTGTCAGCCGGCTTGGTGGCAAAAATAAGGGGCATCGAGGCCGCGAGTGCTACCGCGTGACCGCCGGTGTCGCGCTGCACACCTTTGGGCTTGCCGGTGGTACCGCTGGTGTAAAGGACATAGCTCGGGTGTGATGATTCGACCCACTCGCACGGGACCACATCGTCCATGTGTTTGTTGCGCAGTACGCCGTACTCCATGTCACGACAGGGAATGGTCTGCATGGTTTTATCGAGTCCACGATTAACGATCACCACATACTTGGGCGGATGCCGGGACAGTTTGATCGACTCATCCGTCAGCGGCTTTAGTGGAATTAGCTTGCCTGCGCGCGAACCTGCGTCTGCGGTGATCATCACTTTGGGCTGCGCATCGTCGATTCGTGCGGCCAGCGAAGCCGCTGCAAATCCCCCGAACACGACCGAGTAATCGCGCCAATGCGTACCGTGGCGAGCATGGCAAAAACTGCTTCCGGAATCATTGGCATGTAGATCAGGACGCGGTCCCCTTTGCCAACGCCGAGCGTTTTCAGGATAGCGGCGAAGCGATTCACTTCGTCGAACATGTCGCGATAGGTATACGTTCTGGTCTGTTCGACTTCAGAAGAAATCCACACCAACGCATTTTGGTCGGACCGCGTGGCCAAATGACGGTCAATGGCGTTGTAGCAAAGGTTGGTCTCGCCACCGACAAACCATTTTGCAAATGGCGGCTTGGAAAAATCACAAACCTTTTTAAACGGCTTCACCCAATCTATGCGAGCCGCCTGTTCGGTCCAAAATGCGTCAGGCTGCTCGACTGAGTGATCGTAGAATTTCTTGTAGGCGCCCATTACTTCCTCCGTCATCCTGCCCGCCAATTACACAACCACACAATCCCCAGCCACGCTGGGGATATTAATCGTTCAGCACACTTTTGATCGCTTCTAAAAGCGCTTTCGATTTTGCCGGCTTGGTGAGATAGCCGTTAGCCCCAAGTTTAAGGCCTTTCAGAATGTCATCCAGCGACCCCAGGCTTGTCAGCATCAGCACTGGCATATCCTTGAGAATCGCATGCTGACGAATCCGGTTGAGAATGTCGAAACCATTTGCATCCGGCATCACCACATCAAGAATGACAAGATCTGGTGCGGACTTCAGGCCAGTCAGAATTTCAGCGCGATTGGCGGCTTTCGTTACCACAAAGCCATTCTCGGTCAGGATGCGCCCCAGCAGCGTTGACGTGACTTCGTCATCTTCCACCACCATGACTGCGGGTGGCTTCCGTTTCGATCGCCGCGTTGGTGCCGCCTCGTTGATACGCACAAAGTAACCATTGCTGGCCAACGCTGATTCGCCGATCACGGCCTCTTCAGAAAGTTTCTGTTGCTGCTTCGGTGATTGAACTGGTTCGGCAACTTTGGTTTCGACACTGAATATCTTGGTGAAATCGAGATCGTTGTCGTCGTCATCTGGTGGAGCAACTGGCATGGTTATTCCTGATCAATTTTTATTAATGTCTATGTGCGGCGGTGCGATGTGGACAACACGCTTGAAACACGACAGCGCCATCCCACATTCTATTGTGATTCTGCTGCTCTGCGATGGACGTGCATCAAGCACCGACATCAACCACCAGACGGCCCCGCACCTGTCCCGCCAAAATCGCCGGTGCCTGCGCGATGGCCTCTGACAGCTTGATCACGGTCGTGATTTGATCAAGTTTGGCCTTATCGAGTTCCTGCGCCAGATGATTCCAGGCGTCCAGCCGACGTGGCATCGCCGCATAAACACTATCGATGCCTGCAAGGACGACACCACGCAAAATAAACGGTGCCACACTGGTTGAAAGATCCATCCCCTGCGCGAGCCCGCAGGCCGCCACCACCGCGTTGTACTTGCATTGAGCGATGGCGTTGGCTAACGTATGTGAGCCAACCGAATCAACCACGCCCGCCCAGCGTTCTTTTTGCAATGGTTTCCCTGGTTGCGAAAGTTCATTGCGGTCAATCACCGATGTCGCGCCTAGCGACTTCAGGTAGTCGGTTTCCTGCAGCCTGCCCGTAGAAGCAACGACGTTATAGCCACGCTTGGCCAACAAGGCAATCGCGATGCTACCGACACCGCCCGATGCACCGGTCACCAAAATTTCGCCGCTGGATGGCGACACACCGTGTTTGGCCAGCGCGATGACCGCCAACATCGATGTATAACCTGCGGTGCCGATGGCCATGGCGTGTTTGGTGGTAAATGCCGCAGGAAGCGGCACCAGCCAGTCGCCTTTTAGTTTGGCTTTTTGCGCAAGGCAACCCCAGTGTGATTCGCCAACGCCAAAGCCGTTGAGAATTACTTTGTCACCCGGTTTCCATGCGGCATGGGTGCTAGTCTCCACCAAACCTACACCGTCGATGCCGGCCACCATCGGCCATTTGCGCACCACCGGCGATTTATTGGCGATGGCGAGTCCGTCTTTGTAATTGATGGTCGAGTATTCAATCGCGACGGTCACATCGCCTTCCGGCGGCAGTCGTGATTCTTCGATTGCTGAGAGAGTCGCTGAAAAGCCGGTCTCTGTTTTGTCCAGCAGGATGCCGTTGAAAGTGGTCATGCGTTACTCCTGTGCTTCAACGTGTCAAGGTGTTAAGGTTTTAGGCCACCGATGGTGGCATTGAGCGTGCAGGGCTCATTATTCGGGCGCATGGCCATTAGCGCTGAGAAAGCGTTTGGCGACGCGCGCCCTTCGCGCATTGTCCACGTACCAGTAATGTTCTCTGCCGCACAAGTGAAGCCGCCGCTGCCCTCGGTAATCGATCCAAACGTCTGCACATTTCCGGAAAAATTGCAGAATGTGCCGCCGACTTCGGTGATGGTCAGCGCACCGGTCGCGACCGTGTGGTTTACGCTGTAAGTCGCCTGATTGAGCACGCTGCCATTGAGCGCCGCACTTACGCAGCCACTGCTTTCACGTTTGAGTCCGCCAAAGTAACTGCCGGTCAAATTTGCGACACCAATTACCTGACGCGTGATCTGCTTGACCACCGTTACCCCGTTCACATCGTAGGTCAGGCTGCCGGTACGCGCATCGGAAAAGACCAATGTCGCGCGGCCAACCCTGGTGAGGTCGGCACCTTGCAATGGTACAAAAGGAATGGCGGAAAAAGGCGTGCCGACTGCCTGAAAAATATCGCCCGCAAAGGTATTGCCGAGCGCACCGGATCGATCTGCGCGCGACAGGAAAATCCACGTTGGCTGACGATTCGCGCCATAAATAAACCACGTCGCAAACATGACATCACCTTGCTGCGCGATATTGATGCCCCAGCCGGATTCGCTGGGATTCCACCAGAGGTCTTGATAATTATTCGCCAGCGCCGCTGTCGGCAGACTGCTCGCAGATATGGCAATTGCAAACGCCGCCAATGTGGATTTCCAGAATGTCATAGCAATATCACCTTCCTTGCAACAATTGCGGGTTCTCGGCTGAAGCGTGTTTCCGCGAAAAATATTCCCGTGATTGCATTTCACGCAGCCGCGACGCAGTGCGCGCGAATTCAGCAGACACCATTAACGTTGCATCGTTCCCGCTGCCAGTTTTGGTGCTGGCCGCCGATAAACTTTTCACCCGCTCATCCACCACCAGCATTTCCGGCCCGACCTCGGCTGACATGATCAGCTTCACCCGCTGGTCGTAGAGCACGTCCACCAGCCATGTAAAACGGCGCACCACATCGGCACGGTCTTTCGCGTGCAACTGCGGCACGGATGACATCAACACGGTGTGATATCGACTGGCGATTTCGAGGTAATCAACCTGCGATCTGGCTTTCACGCAGAGCTCATCAAATGTAAACCAGATGACGCCTTTCGCGCGCCGCAAAAATTCGATCTCACGCGACCCAATCATGATCGTGCCGCCCGATGAGTACGATGCCTTGGACATTGCCTCGAACGCTCGCGCCATGGCTTGCTCTGCCACTTGCGAAAGCGGTGTGTGATAAACCGGGATCGATTCGAGAATGCGTCGCCGATGGTCGCGCTGCCCGCCGATTTCGAGCACTTCAAGTTCGGCATTCAGCAATTCAATGGCGGGCAGAAAACGTGAACGCTGCAAGCCATTAGGGTAAAGATCATCGGGTTTGTAGTTCGATGTCATCACCAGTACGACGCCTTTGGAAATGAGCATGTCGAGCAGGCGGCCCAGAATCATCGCGTCGGCAATATCGCTGACGTGAAACTCATCAAAACAAAGCAACCGCAATTGCTTGGCGATGGTGTCGGAGATAGGTTCGAGCGGATCTTCGGTGCCGGAATGCGCGCGCATTTCGGCGTGGATTTCGCGCATGAATTCGTGAAAGTGAATACGGCGTTTGCGCTTTAATGTGGCGACGCCGTAAAAGGCATCCATCATTAGCGATTTGCCACGACCAACGCCGCCCCAGATATACAAACCGCGTGGTGGCTTTTTACCGCCGCCAAAATTGGTGACGAGACGATTCACCGGCCCCTGACGATATTGCCGATAGTGTTCGAGATCGCTGTGGAGGCGCTCCAGATGTTCCAGCACAGCGAGTTGTGCCGGGTCGGATTCGAAATCGGATTGCTGCGAAAACTTCCAATACCACTCGAGCGGACTGGATGCCTCGATCACTTCCGGGTGTTCGAATTCACCGGAGATGTTGGTAAGAGGCGCGGGCTGCGACATAGGCTATTTCGCAATGATAAGATGAATAAACTCCAGCATTGGCGGGCCTTTACAGGCATTTTCTGCCTGTGACCCGCACCGGTGCTGGATTTTCATTATTTCAAGCATGCCGATCCGCGCCCCGACAGGCATCACATATTCAACGTGCGTTTATCCACAGCAAGTGCCGCCTCACGCACCACTTCCGACAACGTCGGGTGGCCGTGCACGATGCGGGCAATATCCTCAGCGGCCGCTTTGAATTCCATCGCTGTCACCAATTCCTGAATCAACTCTGAAGCATGGGCGTGAATGATGTGCCCACCGAGAATGCGGTCGGTCTTTGCGTCGGCAATGATTTTTACAAAGCCGCCCGCCTCGCCCTGTCCGAGAGCGCGACCATTGGCCATAAATGGAAACTGGCCGGTTTTCACTTCCACGCCTTCGGCTTTCAATTGCTGTTCGGTCTTACCGACCCAGGCAACTTCAGGCGACGTGTAGATGATCCATGGAATCGTATTGAAATCGACGTGCGGCTTTTGGCCCGCGATAGTTTCAGCCACTGCCACACCTTCATCTTCAGCCTTGTGCGCGAGCATCGGGCCGCGCACCACGTCGCCGATGGCAAATACATTGGGCAGATTGGTTTTGCAGTGATCATCGACTTCAATAAAGCCCCGGTCAGTCACTTTCAATCCGACGTTGGTCGCACCCAAGCCATCGGTGTTGGGCACGCGACCGATGGAGACGATCAGCTTGTCGCATTCCAGTTTTTGCGCGAGGCCTTTGTCGTCGGTGTAATCGACGGTGATGGCGGTTTTCTTCTGCGTCACTTTTTCGATCTTCACACCCAGTTTGATATTGAGCGCCTGTTCCTTGGTGAATACCTTCCACGCTTCTTTTGAAATCGACTGGTCGCACGCGCCCAGAAAATTCGGCAGCGCTTCCAGCACCGTCACCTCGGAGCCCAAACGACGCCACACGCTGCCAAGTTCGAGTCCGATTACGCCTGCACCGATGACGCCCAACCGCTTGGGTGCAGCGCCGAACACGAGCGCACCTTCGTTGTCGCAGATATTGACGTTATCCACCAATATGCCAGGCAAATGTCGAGCCTTGGAACCGGTGGCGATAATGACGTATTTCGCGGTGACGGTTTCCTTTGCATCCGCTTTTTCGCCACCGGAAACTTCAATCGTGTAAGTGTCACCTGCCGAGAGAAATTTTCCGAAGCCTTTCAGCCACGTGATTTTATTTTTGCGGAACAGGAATTCAATACCTTTTGTCATCTTGCCGACGATGCCATCTTTGCGCGCCTGCATTTTGCCGATGTCCACTTTCACACCCGCTGCGGTAATCCCGTGATCGCTGAATTTATGTTCGATCTGCTCGACATTTTCGGACGACTGCAGCATTGCCTTCGATGGAATGCAACCGACGTTCAGGCAAGTACCACCCAACGCCAATTCGCCCTTGGGATTTTTCCAGCCCTCAATACAGGCGACATTGAATCCCAATTGCGCTGCGCGGATCGCGGCGATGTAGCCCCCAGGACCGGCGCCGATGACGACGATATCAAATTGTTTTGACATTAATCAACCTCTTTTAGCTCAACCAAACACGGGAAATATGCACACCCAACGCTGCGCAGAATCCAGCGATCAGCGGTGACGTACCTTTTAGTAGAAATGGGGGATTTTTGACCAATTGCGAGAGCCATAACGTTAACGCCACCGCCAGACCGACACCAATGGCGACTGCAAAATGCTGACCGATAAAATGGCCGAGAAATTTTGAAAAAAATACTGTCAGGAACCCGGTCAACACGGCGCCGAGCAGAAAGAAAAAAATCTGCTTTGGTATGTGCTCGGGCCGCCATTTCTTTCGTGCCATCAATAATGAAACTTAAATATCCAGCAACAGCCGCGCCGGATCTTCCAGCGCCTCTTTCATTGCCACCAGCGCAAGTACCGCTTCGCGCCCATCGATGATGCGATGGTCGTAGCTCATGGCCAAGTAGTTGATTGGACGAATCACGATTTGTCCATTCTCAACCACCGCGCGTTCCTTGGTCGCGTGCACACCCAAAATAGCAGATTGTGGTGGATTGATGATCGGCGTGGACAACATCGAGCCGAATACACCGCCGTTGGAAATTGAGAACGTACCGCCGGTCAAATCTTCAATCGTCAATTTGCCGTCTTTGGCCTTCTGGCCAAACTCAGCGATCTTTTTCTCCACATCTGCAATCGACATCTGGTCTGCATTGCGCAAAATCGGCACCACCAATCCGCGATCACTGCCGACGGCGATGCCGATGTCGTAGTAGCCGTGATAGACAATTTCGTTGCCATCGACACTCGCGTTAACGACAGGATATTTTTTCAGCGCATGCACCGCCGCCTTCACGAAAAACGACATGAAACCAAGCTTCACGCCGTGCTCTTTCTCGAATTTTTCCTTGTACTTATTGCGCATATCGATTATCGGCGCCATGTTCACTTCGTTGAATGTCGTGAGAATGGCGGCGGTCGCTTGCGATTGCAGGAGACGCTCGGCGATGCGTGCGCGCAAACGCGACATCGGCACGCGTTGCTCGGTGCGCTCCCCTGCGGGCAACTGAACGGCAAGTGCTGCAGGCTTGGCGGCAGATGCTGCGGCAGGCGCAGCGGCCGGTGCCGTCGTCTTGTTAACGACATCTTCCTTGGTGATGCGTCCACCACGTCCGGTGCCGGTCACATCACTGGCACTGACATTGTTTTCAGCCGCAATCTTGGCCGCAGCCGGGCTCATTGCCGGTACTGATGTAGTAGGTACGACCTTTGCCTCGGCGGGTACAGGAGCAGATGCAGCGGCAGGTGCGGCGACCGCACCTTTTGCCTCGGTATCGATCATGGCGATGATGTCGCCGCTCACAACAGATTCGCCGTCCGCTTTCAGGATTTTTACGATCACACCATCGGCGGGAGCGGGCAATTCCATCACGACCTTATCGGTTTCGATGTCGATCAGGTTCTCGTCGCGCTTGACGGCGTCCCCCGCTTTCTTGTGCCACGTCACAAGTGAGGCTTCTGAAACGGATTCTGACAAGGCCGGTACTTTGACTTCGATCTGCATGATTATTCCTATCGTTATTTTTTTAAAATATTCGCTATCGCAATATTTAGCCGCTGTTTAACCGTTCGCCGCTGACGCCGACGTAGCAACATCAAACGACAGCGCAGCATTGACCAATTCCTTTTGCTGCTCGGTATGCTTGGACAGATAGCCGACCGCGGGCGACGCCGATGACGGACGCAGCGCGTAGCTCAGTTTCTGGTCGTCGCGCATCTCGCGCTGCAAATAATGCTGGATGCGATGCCATGCACCCTGATTGCCGGGCTCTTCCTGCGCCCACACGACCGATTTTGCATTCGGATACATCGCGTTTTGCGTCCTGAATTCTTCGTGCGGGAACGGATATAGCTGTTCGATACGCAGCACCGCGATATCTTCGATCTCGCGTTTGGCACGCTCGGCGACGATGTCGTAGTAAACCTTGCCTGAGCAAAAGACCAGTCGCTTTACTTTCTTGGCGTTGAGTTTTTCAGTCTCTCCAATAACGACTTCAAATTTGCCGTTGGCCAAATCTTCCATCGATGAAGTCGCTTCTTTTTTGCGCAGCAGCGATTTGGGCATCATGACGATGAGGGGTTTCCTCATCTTGCGGATGGCTTGCCGACGGATCATATGGAAAAGCTGCGCCGCATTGGACGGCACCACCACCTGAATGTTGTGCTCGGCACAAAGCTGGAGGAAGCGCTCGAGGCGTGCTGAGGAGTGCTCCGGGCCTTGTCCTTCATAGCCGTGCGGCAGGAACAAACTCAAGCCGCACATCCGCGCCCATTTGGTTTCGCCGCTGGCGATGAACTGATCGATCACCACCTTCGCACCGTTAACGAAGTCGCCAAACTGCGCTTCCCAGATCACCAGCTCGAAAGGCTGAGCGGTGGAGTAGCCGTATTCAAATCCGAGCACCGCTTCTTCTGATAACAAAGAGTCGATCACGACAAAATTGGACTGCTCCTGCTTGATATTTTGCAGCGGAACGTAGGTGCCGGAATCCCATTTTTCACGGTTCTGGTCGTGCAGCACCGCGTGGCGATGGGCGAACGTCCCGCGCCCACAATCCTGCCCACTCATACGCACCGGATGTCCGGTTGCCACCAATGACGCATAGGCGAGATTTTCAGCCATGCCCCAATCGAGAGGCTGCTCGCCGCGACCCATTTTGCGACGCGTCTCCAAGAGTTTTTCAACCGACATGTGCAGTTTGAAATCCGATGGAATCTGTGTGAGCCGCTCCGCGTAATGCTTGAGCGTCTCCATCGGCACGGTGGTGTCTGCAGGTGCGCGCCAGCCCTGTCCGATGTAGGGCGCCCAATCAACCGCCAGCGGCGGTTTGATGCCGTAAAGTATTTTGGTATTGGTGCTCTTGCCCGCGTCCAGGCGTGCGCGAATGTTGGTCACCAGATCATCGCCGTGGCCAGCCGCCGTCGTGCCGTCGGCTGCAAGGCGGTCGGCGTAGAGTTTGCGGGTGCCGGGGTGTTGGGCGATTTTTTTGTACATGAGCGGCTGGGTGACGAACGGCTCGTCCTGTTCGTTATGGCCGAGCTTTCTGAAGCACACCATATCGATCACCACGTCCCGCCCAAATTTCATGCGGTATTCAAACGCGATGCGCCCCACCAGCAATACCGATTCAGGATCATCGGCGTTAACGTGAAACACCGGTGCCTCGATCATCTTGGCGATATCGGTGCAATACAAAGACGAGCGCGTGTCGCGGGTGTCGGAAGTGGTGAATCCGACATGATTGTTCACGATGATGTGCACGGTGCCGCCGGTTTTGAAACCGCGCGTTTGCGATAGCGCCATCGTTTCCATCACCACGCCCTGCCCCGCGAAGGCGGCGTCGCCGTGGATGAGCATCGGCAACACTTCCTTGCCTTCGTGATCATCGCGCCGATGTTGACGTGCGCGCACCGAGCCTTCGACAACCGGATTGACGATTTCCAGATGTGAAGGATTGAACGCGAGCGTCAGATGTACACCACCGCCCTTGGTCTGGATATCGGATGAAAAACCCTGATGGTATTTCACGTCGCCAGAGCCCAGATCATGCGCATGCTTGCCTTCGAACTCAGAGAACAAATCCGCTGGCAGTTTGCCAAGGCTATTCACAAGCACGTTCAAGCGGCCACGATGCGCCATGCCGAGCACGACTTCCTTCACGCCCTGCCCGCCAGCGTTTTGGATGATGTCGTCGAGCAAGGGGATCAGGCTTTCACCGCCTTCGAGCGAAAACCGTTTCTGGCCGACGTATCGGGTGTGCAAATATTTTTCCAGTGTTTCGGCTGCCGTCAGGCGCTCAAGCAAAAATTGTTTTTCTTCCTTGTTCAGCGAAGGCTGCGACTGGATGCCTTCAAACTGGCCCTGCACCCAGCGTTTTTGCTCGGTAGAGCTGATGTACATGTATTCGACGCCGACGTAGCCGCAGTAGGTTTTTTTAACCGCTGCGACGATGTCTTTCAGTTTGGCTTTGTCGTTGCTGCCGTTGATGCGCCCCTGCCAAGAGCCGATGCCAAATTCGGCCTCGAGATCGGCATTGGTCAGATTGTAATAACTCAATTCCAGTTCCGGCACGGGCATGCGTTCGCTACGCTTCAATGGATCGAGCGATGAATGCCGCGAACCCAGCACGCGATGCGCACGAATAAATTGCAGCACTCTGAGCGAGCGCTTATCTTCGCCACCTCCAGCACCCGCAACATTGACGTAAGCGATGCGTCCACCACCCAGTTTTGCGCGCGCGGCAAAGGCCTCAATCACGGGTGTGTGTGCGACATCCTTGGCGGTATTGCCCGCCACATTGGGCAAGCCGTCAAATTGCTTTCGCCACGTTTCCGGCACCGATGTCGGGTCGGCAAGATATTGCTCGTATAGCTCTTCGATATAAGGTGCATTGGCACCGTTGAACAGCGAAGACAACTGGAATTCTCTCATCATGGTGTCACCTCGATTCAAAACTTTGGTGTTGCGGCGTTGTGTTGCGTGTAGTTCGGCGAGTTAAATTATTAATATTGAAACTCTAGTACTGGTGCGGCTTTCAGGCTGATATTGGCTGGGAAGGCTCGTTAAATGGCGATCTACGTAATTAATTTCTAAAAATATTACATAACTCTTCAAAATTAAATCGAACCTGGCCCCTTTGAT
>JANNRY010000208.1:0-4613 GCA_031401935.1 Betaproteobacteria bacterium
ATGTATCCGGGTTCTTCAAGGGCAAATTTGCGCGCTGCCTCGGCCGCATTTTTATACACGAAGCTCGACGTCAGGAACAGCGTTTCGGAATTTTCCTGAAAATCGCTACGCAGCTGACCAGCACGCACGGCGAGCGTATCGAATCCGGATTTTATCGGCTTGTTTGCCATTAGTTGACGGTCGAGAAACCAAGGTCGAGCTGATTTGACTCCTGACCCGGCGTGTAAGCATCGCGGTACCCTGCGGTTTCGCCCTCAGTGCGATTGGCTTCGATGCTCGCCAGATATTCGGCCGATACGCCACCTGTGATGTACTTGCCATCGAAGCAAGAGGCGTCGAACTGCGTGATATGTGGGTTGCAGGCGCGCACATCCGCGATCAAGTCCGACAACTCCTGATAAAACACCTCATCGGCGCCGATGGCAACGGCTATTTGGCTGGCGTCGCGGTCGGCGGCGATCAATTCAGAACGGGACGGCATATCAATGCCGTACACATTCGGAAAGCGCACTGGCGGCGCTGCCGATGCAAAGTAAACTTTTTTGGCACCACAGTCGCGTGCCATTTGCACAATCTCCCGGGATGTCGTTCCGCGTACGATCGAATCATCGACCAGCAACACATTTTTACCCTTGAACTCGATCGCCATCGCATTGAGTTTTTGGCGTACCGATTTCTTGCGCTCCTCCTGGCCCGGCATGATAAAGGTGCGACCGATATAGCGATTTTTGATAAAGCCTTCGCGATATTTCACGCCCAGCACCTGCGCCACTTCGACCGCAGACGGGCGACTGGTGTCCGGAATCGGAATGACAACATCGATATCGAGATCCGGGTGCTCGCGCTTGATTTTTTCAGCGAGCGAGCGCCCCATCAAGGCGCGCGTTTCGTAGACCGAAATTCCATCGATCACCGAATCAGGACGTGCCAGATACACATATTCAAAAATGCATGGATTGAGAGAGGAATTCTCGGCGCACTGACGACTAAAGAAATTGCCGGAGGTGTCGATCAGAATGGCTTCACCCGGGGCCACATCGCGCATGATCTCAAAACCCAGCGTATCGAGCGCCACACTCTCTGAGGCGACCATGAATTCGACGCCGCCACCGTGTTCGCGGCTTTCATGCTTGCCGATAATCAATGGGCGAATACCGTGCGGATCGCGAAACGCGAGCAAGCCGTAACCCGCGATCATGGCCACGATTGCATATGCACCGCGTGCGCGCTTGTGCACGCCAGCAACTGCTGCAAAGATGGCATCCGGATCAAGCCGCTGGCCTTTTGCTGACTGCGTTAATTCATGCGCAAGCACGTTGAGCAACACTTCCGAATCGGAATTGGTATTCACATGCCGTAAGTCGTCCTGAAAAAGTTCGCGTTGCAACTCTGCGGTATTGACGAGATTGCCGTTATGTCCCAGCACGATGCCAAACGGGGAATTGACATAAAACGGCTGTGATTCTGCAGCGCTCGCGGCCGATCCTGCAGTCGGGTAGCGGCAATGGGCGATACCCATATTGCCGGTCAGTCCGCGCATATCGCGGGTACGGAATACGTCACGCACCAAGCCTTTGTCCTTGTGCATGTGAAATGTGCGTCCATCTGCGGTCACAATGCCGGCAGCATCCTGCCCGCGATGCTGCAAGACCGTCAGGCCGTCATACAACAACTGATTTACCGGACTTTTAGAAACGATCCCAACGATACCGCACATGTGAAACCCTTTATTGATTCATTCTTGCTGAGATGGCTTTTTTGCCTCAGCACCTCAGCACTCAAGTCTTGGCGGCAGGAGGAACGCGATACTGAATCCTCGACGCCAGACTTTGCGGCAGCAATGCCCGCGCATACAACGCGGCGACTTCAACAGGTGGTGTCAACGCCGCATTTTTCCATAGCGCCGACTGAGGGAATTTGGTCATGCCTGCCGCCAGCGCCATCACGATTATTACCAATATCCCGCGCAGCAAACCAATCATCGCCCCCACCATCCGGTCCAACCCGCTCAAGCCTAATTTTCGCACGACTTCTGAAAGCAAACTCGCCAATAGCGCTGCAAATATCAACACCGCCACAAAGATAATCAGCCATGAGACGACCATCCGATAAACCGGCTCTGCCATCCAGTCGGCGAAAAACGGGGCCAGTTCGCCGCTGAACGCATGCGCAAGAATGAATGCCACCACCCATCCGCCGATATTGATGATTTCACGAATCGCCCCACGCCATGCGCCCACAGCTATCGACACCAGCACCACAGCGATGATGGCGTAATCAAGTTCGTTCATGGGGTTCGTTATTGCAGTGGAATAATCTTGCCGTCACTGCCTGCAAGTTTGATTTCTGCAAGCGCTGAGTCGGCTTTCTCGCGCGTCGGGAATGGCCCTACACGTACGCGCGTCACCGTTCCCTTGCTGGCCGCGATGGTTTCCGTATACACCGGCAACTTTGCGCTCTTCATTGCCGCGACTGCCAGCTTGGCTTTGTCGGCATCGCCAAATGCGCCCAGTTGTACGGCAAAGCCTTTTTTATTGGCAGCTGTTGGCGGTACTTTTTCAACCACAGCCGATTTTTCTGCCACAGGGGGCGCGGCCGGTGGCACGGCCTTGGGCACGATCACTTCAGGCGCGGCTTTCGTGGCGGCGGGCGGCGCGGAGGGTTCAACAACTGGCGTGGCTGGGAGCGGTGCTGCAGGCGTGGCTGGCGCAGCGGACGGGGCTGGCAGTGGCTGCTGGCCATCTTTTGCCGGTACCTGAATCGAAATTTCCTGTCGTTTCAACGCTGAGCCGGACGAACTGCGCTTGGGTTCACCATCAAAAATCATCGGCAAAAAAACAATCCCCAGCAAGCCAATCGTGCCTGCGCCAATGAGGCGACGTCGCCCGCGACGCTTCAATTCAATTTCGGTCGCGCTCAGTTCTGTGGATTTTGTGGAGGCCATTTAATTGTCGGTGCATTTTTGTTGTTGAGCAGGGGTAGAAGCGCTAGCGTGTATTGAGGACGTCCGCCACTGTGTAGAACGATCCAAACACCAAAATTCTATCATTCTGCCCCGCCCTCGCCCGCGCAGCAGCAAACGCGCTCACGATATCAACATGCTGGGAGTAACGTCCCTCCACACCATGTGCAAGGAGCTTTTGCGCCAGCATCGCCGACGAAGCCCCGCGCGAACCGGCAGATTTTTCCAGCCCGGCCACACACCAGAAATCGATGCGGCCTTTCAGTATTTCAATAACCTGATCGATATCCTTGTCCTTGAGCATGCCAAATACGGCAATGGTATTTTCAAAAAATCCCATCCCACCAAGTGCATCCTGAAGTGCGCGTGCAGCGTGCGGATTGTGCGCAACATCTAGCACCACCGCTGGGCGTCCTGGCAGCACTTGCAACCGACCGGGCCAATCGACCTCCAGCAGGCCACGCTTGATGTGGCTCTGCGACACCGGCAGTTTTTCGCGTAGCGCCTCTAACACCGCCAGTGCGGCCGAGGCGTTTTTCAGCTGATAACTTCCGCGCAGGGCCGGAAACGGCAATGAATGGCGTGCCGCTTCGCGGCCCACAAATTGCCACTGGCTGTCCATCCTCGAAAAACGATAATCGCGATTCAGCATCCGCAGATCGGCACCGATTTTTTCGGCATGCGCCAACAGCGTTGCAGGAGGATTCACATCGGCAAAAATCGCCGGTCGCCCGGCGCGATAAATGTGCGCTTTCTCCATGCCGATTTTTTCAATCGAGTCGCCCAGATAAGACTGGTGATCCAAATCGATACTGACGACGATGCTGGCATCAGCGTCGACAATATTGACCGCATCCAGACGGCCGCCCATGCCGACTTCGAGAATCGCGACATCCAGATTTTCACGCGCGAAAATAACCAATGCCGCGAGCGTGGCGTACTCAAAATAGGTTAGCGGCACCGCTGGTTCAAGCGTTTGTCGGGCGCGTTCAACAGCTTCAAAGGCGGCTATGAGGGCGGCATCATTTGCCGCTGCCCGGTCAATGCGCACGCGCTCATTGAAATGCACCAGATGCGGCGAGGAATAAAAGCCCGTCTTGAATCCGGCGATGTTCAATATTGACTCCAGCATCGCGCAAGTTGACCCCTTGCCGTTGGTGCCAGCGACAGCAATATTGATCGGCGCTTGTGGCTTGCCGAGCTTTTCCCAAACGGCGCGCGCACGTTCGAGCCCCATGACGATCTCAGCGGAATGCTGATGCGAGATGTAATCAAGCCAAGCGTCCAGCGACTGGGGAAGCGACAATGCAGGAGGCATAAATTAGGTAAACACTAGCACTGGCAAGGCTTTCAGGCCGAAAATGTGCCATGAGGCAATATTTGTGCGGTTCTTTAAATTTTGATTCATTTATTCACGACTATCTGGTCAATGGCGGCGGGGACCACTAACTTACATTGTTGCATTGGAATGAGCTGCCATTTTACGGCCAGCAATTGCAAACGCCTGCAACACAGCGGGTGTTTCGCGCGTGATTGTCATTCCGGCAACGGCTTCCCCGATAGCCGCCGAGTGCTTAAACCCGTGGCCCGAGCAAGCTGATACGACAATCGTGTCAGGCGCATCAGGCAACCAGTCAATAATGAAATTCGC
>JANNRY010000209.1:0-3438 GCA_031401935.1 Betaproteobacteria bacterium
ATTGCCCGCGCCGTGATGCAACATCCGGAAATATTGTTGGCCGATGAGCCAACCTCCTCGCTCGATCCGAAGACATCGGTGGAGATCATGGAATTGATGGCCAACCTTGCGGGTAAGCGAAATATTCCGGTGATTGTGAATATTCATAACGTTGAATTAGCCAAACGATTTTGTCAGCGCATGATCGGCATGACGGGAGGTAAGGTGGTATTTGACGGATCGCCTGCAGAACTTAGCGACGCGAATTTGAAAGCGATTTATGGCGGGGAGAATTGGATTGAATGATTTTCGTCATTCCCGCGTAGGCAGGAACCCAGCGACTTTCGTGACACGACGCTGGATTCCCGCCTGCGCGGGAATGACGGGCACTATTTTTGGTCGTCGCTAATGAGTGCAATCACCACCTCCCGCAACCCCTTTCCCGCCAACTGGACCACCCGCCTCGGCTGGCTGGTGCTGCTGATTTATTGCGTTTGGGCCGCCGCACAACTGGATTTCACCTGGGATCGCTTTATCGCAGGCCTTGCCAACGCAGAGCGATTCCTCGCGCGCATGTTTCCGCCTGCGTTCGGTGGTGACAAATGGGAAATGATTGTCAAAGGACTGACCGAGAGCCTTGAGATTGCAATCATTGCAAGCGCACTCGGCATTGCAATATCGCTACCCGTCGGGCTAACGGCATCGCGCAATCTCTCGCCGTTGTGGCTTTCCTGGCCCGCGCGTTTTTTGATTGCGTTGTGCCGCTCGTTTCATCCAGTCATCGTTGCCATTATCTTCGTCAAAGCCGTAGGCTTCGGGGCATTGGCGGGCATTGGTGCGCTGGTGGTTGGGTCGATCGGCTTTATTTCAAAATTATTTGCCGATGCAATCGAAGAGATCTCTTTAAAGCAGGTTGAGGGCGTTCGTGCATCGGGTGCGTCTTTCGCCAACGTGCTTACCTTTGGTGTATTGCCACAGGTATTTGGCCGCTTCCTTGGCTTTTGCACGTATCAGCTTGATTCAAATTTACGCAATTCCACCATGGTCGGCATCGTCGGTGCGGGTGGCATTGGTGGCACGCTGTTTTCCGCCTTTCAGCGCTTTGATTACGACTTCGTGCTCGCCATTCTGATTTCCATCATCACGCTGATTTTCATCGGTGAGATTCTTTCCAACGTGCTTCGCGCCGTGTTTCTGGATAACAAAACGATTTCGCAATGGTTTGGCCGCGATGGCACACACGCGCCCGTCACACAACGCGGGCTCAACGAATGACCGCCGCAACGACCAATGTGATGCAGGGCATCAACCGCGAATGGCGACGGTTTACCGTCGAGCAGCGGATCATCCGTTTTGCATTTTATTTCGTTGCCGTGGCGGCGATTGTGATGTCGGTTCGGCACATCGAATTCATTCCAGAGTTTTTGTACGATGCGCCGGAACAGATCAAAGATTTTTTTGTGCGCATGTGGCCGATGGATACCGCATTTTATGGAAAGTCGGTGCATGCTGCGTTGATTGAGACGCTCAATATTGCCACGCTGGGCACCATTCTTTGCATGGTGATTGCGCTGCCGGTTGGCATGTTGGCCGCCAACAATCTGGTGCCGTTCAAACCCGTCAACTATTTTGCAAAGTTGATTTTAGTATCGTCGCGCTCGGTCAATTCGCTGGTGTGGGCGCTACTGTTTATCGCCATCTTTGGCCCCGGCGCACTGGCGGGCACGCTCGCGATTGCGTTTCGTTCCATTGGCTTTGTCGGCAAGTTGTTCGGTGAGGCGCTGGAAGAAGCGCAGGGTGGTCCCATCGAGGCGCTTACCGCGGTCGGTGCGCCGAGGAGTAGTGTTTTCATCAAGGGCTATTGGCCACAGGTGAAACCCGCATTCTGGTCGATTGCGTTGTTTCGCTGGGACATCAACGTGCGCGAATCAGCTGTGCTGGGGCTGGTGGGCGCAGGCGGCATCGGTATGGCAATGGACTCGGCGATGAATGTGTTTCGCTGGGATCAGGTGGCCGTGGTGCTACTGACAATTTTCGCGGTGGTCATTCTGGCGGAAGTTGGTGTCTCCGCAATTCGAAAGAGAGTGATCTGACATGCAAATCGGCCTCATTGGCTTGAAGAAAATGGCGATCTGCAATTAAAAGCGATAGGGCTTGCCGCGCTTGGTGCAGGGCTTTTCTGCCACTCAATCAGCCATCGGTCTTCAGTGGCGAAAACGACTTCACGAGATCATCCAGCGCCCTGAGTTGCGCGAGGAACGGCTCAAGCTGATCAAGCCGCAACGCGCTCGGCCCGTCGCATTTGGCCTGCGACGGTTCCGGATGCGCTTCAAGGAAAAGCCCCGCCAAACCAACGCCCATGCCGGCGCGCGCAAGCTCAACAATCTGTTCGCGCCGGCCGCCTGATGCAGCCGCACCCGACTCACGTTGTTGCAGCGCGTGAGTCACGTCGAAGATGACGGGCAAATCACCAGTCACTTTTTTCATGACGCCGAAACCCAGCATGTCCACGACCAGATTGTCGTAGCCAAAGCTCGTGCCGCGATCACAGAGGATGAGCTGCGCATTGCCCGCCTCCCTGAATTTCTCGACGATATTGAGCACTTGCGACGGGCTTAGAAATTGCGGCTTCTTGATATTGATGACGCGACCCGTCTTTGCCAGTGCCACGACCAGATCAGTCTGCCGCGCGAGGAACGCGGGCAGTTGCAACACGTCCGCCACCTCGGCCACAGGCTGTGCCTGCCACGACTCGTGCACATCGGTGATCACTGGCACACCGAACGTCGACTTCACCGCCTCGAGTATCCGCAGCCCCTCCTCCAGCCCCGGCCCGCGATAAGAATGAATGGACGAGCGATTGGCTTTGTCAAAGCTGCCTTTGAACACATAAGGGATGCCCAGCTTTTTCGTCACACGCACGTACTCCTCAGCCGCGCGCAAGGCGAGGTCTTTGGATTCGAGCACGTTGATGCCGCCAAACAACACGAACGCGCCGTGATTGCTGACGTTGATAGAGGGGTTGATCGTAATGGTCGTCAAGGTAGTTCCTGTGGAGTCAACTTACATATTTTACGCGTGGGCGGGATGGGGACTTAAAATGGCAATCTCGTTACACGCATTCATTGCGACGCACGATGCGTCACAGGAGTCATTTCTATTTTTCAAACTAATAATGGTGGCCCCTTTGATTCCGCTACTTGGGTTCGCCACGCTTCTCGTTGGTTGCGATACTTGGAAATCGCCCCGCGATGGCCACAAACAGGAAAATGAGAAAAACAACCGCGCCAAATACTAACTCGAACACAATTGTTGCAGACTGCATTTTGAGTAAAGCTAAATCCGAGAGGAGCAGCCATGCGATAAGCCCCCCACCCAGTCCGAAGAGGCCGCAGACCAGCCGCAAAACTACTGAGACGCGCTGCCACTTGATGTCCACGTTCATGGTGGATTTCTTAA
>JANNRY010000210.1:0-3459 GCA_031401935.1 Betaproteobacteria bacterium
CCCACCCGTCAATCCCCCATCCCTTGCGCGGATCAGCGCCCCCGCATGCCCCACACTTTCATCAAACTCACCGAGTTTTTCCACGTCATGCCCGCGTGCGCGCAACCCTTCAAATACGGACGCATCGAACCGCGACTCCAGCTTGAGCGTGTCCGAAGGATTGCCCCAGGTGCGCCCCAGCAGCCAACGGGGTGCGGCAATCGCGTCCTGCGGGCTCATGTCAAAGTTGGCGATGCGGGTGAACACCGCGCACTGCGTCTGCGGCTGGCCGTCGCCGCCCATGGTGCCGTAGGGCATCACGCGGCCATCGTTGAACAGGGCGAGCGCGGGATTGAGGGTGTGGAACGGCTTCTTGCCAGGCTTGATCGCCAGCACTGCTTTGGGGTCAAGTGAAAAGCTGGCACCGCGGTTCTGCCAGTTGACGCCGGATTCTTTCAGCACGATGCCGGTACCGAACTCGTGATAAATCGACTGGATGAACGACACCGCGCGGCCTTGCCGGTCGATGACGCCCATCCACACGGTGTCGCCGGGTTTGGCGTTCTTGCCCCAGGGTGCGGCGCGGTCGCGGCGGATTTTGGCGGCGAGCGTTGCGACGATATCGTCGTCCAGCAACGATTGCGCATGCACGGCCATATATGCGGGGTCGGTGACGTATTTGTCGCGGATGGCGAAGGCTTGTTTGGTGGCCTCCACGCAGAGGTGCACGTACTCGGCACCCATCGGGTCCAGCCCCTTCAAGCCGATTTTGTCGAGGATGGCGAGTATCAGCAGTGACACCACGCCCTGTGTGGGTGGCGTCATGTTGTAGAGCTCGCCCAGCGAGTGCTTGATGGTCAACGGTTCACGGTAGAGCGCTTCATGATTGACCAGATCATCGCGCGAGACCGGGCTGCCGACGTTGGCGAGATCCTTGGCGATGCTCTGCGAAATATCGCCGCGATAGAAATCCTGCAGGCCTGCCTTGGCGAGGTATTCCAGTGTGTTGGCGAGCCTTGGCATGGCGAATCGCGAACCGCCGGCTGGTGCGGCATTGTTTACCAGAAAGCTCTCGGCAAAGCCCGACTGCGAGCTTAACTCCGTTAGCTTCGCGGATGTGCTGGCGAATTGGCTGTTGGTGACGATGATGCCTTCTCGTGCACGGCTCACGGCATCAGCGACCAACATCGACAAGGGCATTTTGCCGCGCCAGCTTTTTGATACTTCCAGCGCGGCATCCCAGCCGGAAATGGTGCCAGCAACGGTATTGGCAGCGAGTGGCCCGCGAATGGGAATTGCGTCGACGCCGTGCTGGCGATAGAAATCGAGCGTGGCGTTTTGTGCAGCAGCGCCACAGGCGTCGATGGCGATGGGCTTTCTGGCAGGATCGTGAATGAGCCAGAACGCGTCGCCGCCGATGGCGGTCATGTGCGGATAGACCACGGCGATGGTCGCTGCCGCAGCAACCATCGCTTCGATGGCGTTGCCGCCTTCGCGCAGGATGTGCGCGGCGGCTTCAGCGGCGGCGGCGTGCGGGGCGACGGTAATGCCGTTTTGAAATTGTGGTTGCATGGAATTGTTTCCTCTCGGCAAGAATTATGCACTCCCCAGCCCGGTATAATCGCCCTCCTTTCACGCGCGTTGCCATCGTTCGGTTTTAAGCGCTTTACCTGCATTGATATGAATGTTTTTTTCGAAGAAGACGGCGGCTTTAAAGTCGGACACGTGATGTCGGATATAGGCACGTCGCTGCAAATTGAATCGATCTCCGGCAAACGCAGCAAGATCAAGGCGAACGCGGTGCTGTTGCGATTTGAGTCCGCGCTGGAACAATTCCTGCCGACAGCGGAGGCGCTGGCGGCCGACATCGATCCTGATTTTTTATGGCAGGTCTGCGGCAAGGACGAATTCGGCTGTGAAGAAATGGCGCAGGAATACTTCGGCCACAAGCCCTCGCCGCCGGAGGCAGCCGCAGCCGCCTTGAAACTACATGGCGCACCGATGTTTTTCTACAAACGCGGCAAGGGGCGCTATCAAGCCGCGCCGGAAGAAAACCTGAAAGCAGCACTCGCCTCCATCGAGCGGAAAAAACGCGAAGCGGAGCAAATGGCAGGCTGGGTAGCGCAATTGAAATCGGGTGTGATGCCGGATGAAATGCGCTCCCATCGCGATACGTTGCTCTACAACCCCGACCGCAATACGCTACTGGTGAAAGCGTGTGAACTGGCGGTCGCGGAAACACACACATCCTTACCGCTTCTGTTCTTTCAGGCAGGCGCGTGGCCAAACAAGGAAACGGCACAACACGATTATCACGTGGGGAAATTTCTCGCCGACTATTTCCCGCGAGGCCGCGACGCCAAAGGTGTGCCCGATGGTTTGATTGGCACGGATGAGCTTGAAAAATTGCCTATCGCCACAGTCCGCGCTGTCAGCATCGACGACGCGACCACGACGGAAATTGATGACGCGTTCTCGATCAATCATCTTGATGCCGAGCGCGTTGAAATCGGTGTCCACATTGCGGCCCCGGCGCTTTACTTCAGCAGCGACAGTGCGCTGGAAAAACTCGCCAATGATCGTCTTTCGACCGTGTATTTCCCCGGCGACAAGATCACTATGTTGCCCGGCGATGCTGTCGTGCATGCGACGCTGGCCGAAGGACGACTCTGCCCCGCTGTTTCGTATTACGCAACGTTTTCAACGCGGACGTTTGCCATTGAAAGCACCCGTTCGGCGATTGAGCGCGTGCACATCGAGAAAAATTTGCGGATTGGCAATCTCGAACAATATTTCGATGAGACAGCTGTCAGCAATGGCGTTGCGAACGGTGAATTTGGCACAGAGCTAATTTTGCTGCACAAAGTCGCCAAGGCGCTCGCGGGCAGACGCGGCAAGAACGAGAGCGAGCAGGATCGCGTTGATTACAACTTTGACATCATCGATGGTCGTGTGGCGATAACCACGCGTAAACGCGGCAATCCCATCGACACGGTTGTCTCTGAGCTGATGATTTTCGTCAACAGCGAATGGGGGAAACTGCTGGCTGACAATGGCGTGGCAGCGATATACCGCGTGCAGCAAAACATGAAAACGCGCATGACGACTGATGCGCTGCCACACGAGGGTTTGGGTGTGCCGCAATACGCATGGTCAAGTTCACCGTTGCGCCGTTATGTGGACTTGATCAATCAGCGACAGCTCATCGCGCTCATCCGCGCAGAAACGCCGCCCTATCCAAAGCGCTCGCCCGTGCTGAATGAAATCGCGCGTCGGTTCGACGTGACCTACGACGCCTACAACGAATTCCAACGCAATCTGGAGCGTTATTGGTGCCTGCGTTATTTTGAACAGGAAGGTATTCATCAATTTGATGGCGCGATGATTCGCGACGAACTGGTGCGTACCAATGGTTTGCCGCTAGTTGTGAAGCTCACCAAGAACCCTGAACTGCCACCCAAGACGGCGGTGCGCGTGCAA
>JANNRY010000211.1:0-3197 GCA_031401935.1 Betaproteobacteria bacterium
CTTCGACGTAAAGTCTCGGGTTTTCCAACGTGATGCGGTCACGGGCATGCAAAAAATCACCGCCTGACGATTGTAATTACGAAGTCCGACGTCAACGCACTTTAAATATTAATCAAAGGCCGCTTAGTTTTTGCAATATCAGCGCGACACATGTTTCAGCATCCATTGCCGCTGTGAGAAGGTGAACCTCAGGTGCTCCCGGCGGCTGGTACTCGCTGTCGATGCCAGTGAAATTTTTCAGCTCACCCCGACGCGCTTTTGCATATAGCCCTTTTGCGTCGCGCCGTTCACATTCTTCAATCGGCGCATCGACAAACACTTCTGTAAATTCGCCTTCGGCAAACAATGATCGGGCAAGTCTTCGCTCAGACCGGTAAGGCGAAATGAACGACACCAGCACGATTAATCCGGCGTCCACCATCAGCTTGGCTACTTCCGCGATGCGCCGGATATTCTCTACACGGTCAGCCTCGGTGAAGCCCAGATCGCGATTGAGACCATGGCGTACGTTATCGCCGTCGAGAATATAGGTGTGTTTGCCTTCGGCATGAAGGCGCTTCTCCAGCAAATTGGCAATCGTGGATTTGCCGGCACCGGATAAGCCGGTGAACCAGATGCAACGCGGGGTCTGGAGCTTCATGGCAGCGCGCGCGGGTTTGTTTATCGCTAACGCCTGCCACTGAATGTTTGATGCCCTGCGAAGGGCAAATTCGATCATGCCCGCACCAACGGTCTCAAACGTGAGTTTGTCGATCAGGATGAAACCGCCAAGTGTTCGGCTACGGGAATATGGCTCGAACACAACGGGTTGGCTGAGTGAAAGATTAACCACTGCAATCTCGTTAAGCGCCAGTATTTTGGCGGCCAGATGCGCACCGGTGTCGATGTCTTCGCAGTATTTGATATCGGTGATGGTCGCGGAGACCTCCTTACAATGCAGCTTCAGGATGTACGGTCGGCCGGGCACCATCGGATGCTCGGTCATCCATAGCAACCGCGCCTCAAATTGATCAGCCACATCGGGCGGCTCTTGAACTGCAACGATCATGTCACCACGGCTGACATCCACTTCTTCTGCGAATGTCAGTGTGATGGAGTCGCCAACTGACGCAGATGCCAATAGACGTTGCCCAACGAATATTTCTTTCACTGTCGCGGTTACGCCTGAAGGCAGGACGCGCAGCTTGTCACCCGTTTTAAACGTACCGTCAGCGATGCGACCACAAACGCCGCGGAAGTCCTGGTTAGGACGGATCACGCTTTGCACGGGCATGCGCATGGGGCTATTTAGTGTGCTGTCTGCGCTCGATGCATCAACCGTGTTCAGATATTCAACCAAGGTTGGCCCAACGTACCAAGGCATGGCCGTACTTGGCGTTGCGACGTTATCGCCTTGTAAAGCCGAAAGCGGGATGGATTGGATCGACGCGAATTTAAGTCCAGCACAAAATTCGCGATACTCGGTCTCTATCCGTGCAACCACCAGTTGATCGAATGCCATCAAATCCATTTTGTTGATCGCCAGCACGATATGGCGAATGCCCATCATCGCGACGATGTGCGAGTGCCGCCGGGTTTGCGTCAGCACACCCTTGCGTGCATCGATGAGAATGACAGCTAGATCAGCAGTTGATGCGCCCGTAGCCATGTTGCGGGTGTATTGCTCGTGGCCGGGGGTGTCGGCGACGATAAACCTTCGTTTGTCGGTGTTGAAAAAGCGATACGCCACGTCGATGGTGATACCCTGCTCCCGCTCGGCTTGAAGCCCATCAACGAGCAACGCGAAATCGATATTTTCGTCCTGCGTGCCGTATTGCCTGGAATCTTTTTCCAGCGCTTGAAATTGATCGTCGAAGATGCATTTTGATTCATGCAGCAGTCTGCCGATGAGTGTCGATTTGCCATCATCCACGCTGCCGCAGGTGATGAACCGTAACGTGGATTTGCTACCCTTTGACGCGCTGATGGAAGAGTTCTCCGGTGCCGTCTGGTCAGCCATCAGAAATAGCCCTCTTGTTTTTTCATTTCCATCGAGCCGGGCTGGTCGGAATCAATCAGCCGTCCTTGCCGCTCGGACGTACGTGCGCTAACCGTTTCAGCGATGATTTCTGCCAGCGTTGTCGCGGGGCTTTCGATCGCGCCGGATAATGGATAGCAGCCTAACGTACGAAAACGCACCAAACGCATTTCGGGCGTCTCGCCCGCCGCTAGCGGCAGGCGATCATCATCCACCATGATCCACGTACCGTGTCGGTTTACGACCGGCCGCTGTTTGGCAAAATAAAGTGGCACGAGGGGAATATTTTCATGCGCGATGTATTGCCAAATATCCAATTCAGTCCAATTGGAGAGTGGAAAAACACGGATGCTCTCACCGGGCCTAATATGCGTGTTGTAGAGATTCCACAACTCCGGGCGCTGGACTTTTGGATCCCACCGGTGGTTGGGCGCACGGAATGAGAACACGCGTTCTTTTGCACGCGACTTTTCCTCATCTCGCCTTGCGCCGCCGAAGATGACATCGAATTGGCGCGCATCCAAGGCTTGCTTAAGCGCCTGCGTTTTCATCACGTCGGTGTAATAGCTAGAGCCATGCGTGAATGGATTGACTCCATTGGCTAAGCCATCTTGATTGGTATGAATGATCAATTCCATCCCGGACTCCGTCGCCATTCGCGTGCGGTGTGCGTACATGTCACGAAATTTCCATGTCGTATCGACGTGCAGCAACGGAAATGGCGGCGGCGCGGGGTAGAAGGCCTTTCTGGCCAGATGAAGCATCACCGACGAATCTTTGCCGATGGAATACATCATCACCGGATTACGGGTGCCTGCAACCGCCTCACGCAATATTTCGATGCTTTCGGCTTCGAGCATTTGCAAACCGGAGTGGTTATCGTCGATCACCGTGGGCAACCTTTTGCTGAGGCTACTGAGACATTATCGAAACCCTAGCACCGGCGCGCCTTTCAGACAATTTATAACCTGAGAGCCGCGCCAAATGGCGATCTACGTTACTTTGATGCCTGCACCGCGTTCAGCACCGGATACGCCACCGAGAACACCACATTCAGGAACTTCTGCAGTTCTGCAACAGGTGCGTTCGAGATGTAGAGCAAATCTTTGTTGTTGATCTGGAAGGTTTGCGCGAGAAAGAAGCTTGCCGGATCGCGTAGATTGATGCGGTAAATAACAGC